>CAYZGY010000786.1:2521-4145 GCA_964478085.1 uncultured Planctomycetia bacterium | reverse complement strand
TTTTGAGCTCGACGCGTCCGTCGTGCGCGCGGATGATGTGCTGTACGAGCGAGAGGCCGAGTCCGCTTCCGCGCGTTCCGATCGCGCGTGCCGAGGCCGTGCGGTAGTAGTCTTCCCAGACCCGCTTCTGATCGTCCTTCGCGATGCCGACGCCCCGGTCCGTGACCGAAATTCGCACCGCGTCGCCTTCGGCGTGCGCGCGGACGTGGATCGATTTTTCTTCGGGCGAGTATCGCACGGCGTTCTGAAGCAGGTTGATGAGCGCTTGGGCGACCGCCTCCTCATCTGCGAGGACGGCCGGCAGCTCTTCGGGAATGTCGGAGCTGCACTCGAAGCCTTTCTCACGGAATTGTAAGAAATAGGCTTCGACCGTCTGACGCAAGACCGGGGCCAAGTTTTGCGAGGTCCGCGCGTAGTCTTTCTTGCCCGCCTCGATGCTCGCGAAGTTGAGGACGTTGCCGATCAGGTGGGTGAGACGTTCGCTCTCTCGCGTGATGACGCCGTAGTACTTGTTGCGCTGCTCGTCCGTTCCGAGCCGACCGAGCTCGAGCGTCTCGCTGCAGAGGCGAATCAGCGCCAGGGGAGTCTTGAGCTCGTGCGAGACGTTCGCGACGAATTCGGTCTTCATGCGAGCGAGGGCCATCTCTCGCCGCACGCCGCGGTAAAACAAGAGGAGGCCGCCGACGAGCGTCAGGCCGAGCGCGCCGAGGAGGAACCCCGCGACGAGGAACGGTCGTTGCGCGCGGCTCAGTTTCGTGCTCCAGACGTCGGGGTTCTTCGCGAGCGAAATGAGTCGCCACTCGCCCTCGAGAGGCGCGAGCGGGACGATCTCCGAGGTCGCGTCCGCCGATCTTCGTTCGGTCTGTGTGACGACGAGATCGTTCGCAGGGTCGCGTTCGTCGAGCCACTCGTCGAGTGTCGTCGCGAGTCGCTCGGGGTCGACTTTAAACCCGACCGCGAGAGGTCTGTCTGTCGAGGCGTCGATCGGCTCCCCGATCTCGCCAAGACGCCACACGGTGGGGACGGCGCCTTCTCGAGTTCCTGTGACGGTTCGCCGGCCGACACGTTCCGACTCGGGGATGCCGCTGCTCGCGCGGACGAGCTCGCGCACGCTGTCGAGCGCGCTGTGCCGGACACGCGTCGACGAGATGTGTCGAGACGCGGCGTCGAGTCGATCGACGAGGTCCCGGGCCAGGAGTGGCGAGAACTCGCGCGCTCCCTCGACGAAGAACTCGTCCTCGACGAGCGTCGTGCCACGATCCGGCGACTCGAGAAAGGCGAGCCCACGCGTGATGGCCGCGCGCAGAGCGTTCGTATGAGCCGGCGAGCTTGCGGTTAGCACGCGGCGCGACTCGGCCTCCGCGAGCGAGGCGTGGTAGACGGGAGCCCATTCGCCCTTGGCCCCGACCGCCACCGACCGATCGGCGATATCGGCGTAGCTCTTCGCGGCGGCTTCGGGCTCCTGGTGGTGGCGTCGAAACGCCGCGAGCTGCATCTCGGCGCGGAGTCGCCACGAGGCGTCGAGATCCTCGTGTGCGACGAGCCGGTCGAGCGCGCCTCGCTTCGTCTCGAGCGATTCGGTCGAGTGGACGATGCGGAGAGTCTCTTGAAAGATCTGCGGGGG
>CAYZGY010000786.1:0-2511 GCA_964478085.1 uncultured Planctomycetia bacterium | reverse complement strand
CTCGTCGGTCGATTCGTAGGGCGCAGACCGTGCGCCGCGACGCTGCCGTCGTTCGTGATCGCGAACGGGAGCGCGACGAACGGGAAGCGTTCGCGAACGGCCTCGCGATCTTCCTGTGTCGACGCCTTCTCCAGGCTGTCGAGAACCTCGGTCTCGAGCTCCTCGATCCGCGTCCCCAGCGCCGCCCGATCGGGCTCGGCCGCGCGCCGCTCGAGATCGAGCAAGACGCCTTCCATGCCCTGGTACTGCCGGACGGTCAGTCGAATGCCGAGCGCACAGACGCCGACCGTCAGGGCGAGGCTGCCCCAGATCGAGATCGTCAGCAGGCGTTTCGGCGTGCGGTAAGACATAGACCCAGTCTACCCGATCCGCGGAAGAGAGGCTGTCGGGGATTGTCGGTCGATGTACGATCCTGTGGTGGCGGAATACCGGAAATGTCCCCAGGAGGCGGAGGAAGAGGATGTCCGATCGCGGCGACACGCGCTACATCGTTTACGACACGGAGTCGATCGTCGACGGCGAGCTTCTCAGCCGTGTGCTGTACCCGGGCGAGGATCTCGGGCCGGACGAGGCGATCACTCGCTACGGTGAGGACCGGGACGAACCGAACCCGTTCATCCCCGTGACCTTTCACGTCCCTGTCGCGATCGCCGTCGCGCGCGTCGGCGCCGACTTTCGCATCCGCGACATCTCGTGTCTCGACGCGCCCGACTACGACTCCCACAAGATGGTCGAGCTCTTCTGGCGCGGTCTCGAGCACTACACGCGCGCGGCGCTCGTCGACTTCAACGGACGCGGCTTCGATATCCCGCTGATGACCGTCTCGGCGTTCCGCTACGGCATCTCCTGCCCGCGCTACTTCAACGACGACCGCTTCGGCTTTCGCTACCGCTTCACCGACAAGCACATCGACCTGATGGAGTGGATGACCGAGTACGGCGCGTTCCGCGTGACCGGCGGCCTCAACCTCCTCGCCAAGATGCTCGGCAAGCCCGGCAAGATGGAGACGAGCGGTGACAAGGTGGCCGCGCTCTACGCCGAGGGCAAGCTCAAGGAGATCAACGATTACTGCCTCCACGACGTGCTCGACACGTACTTCGTGTTCCTGAGGACCCGCGTGCTCACGGGAGAGCTGAGCCTCGAGCAGGAGAACGCGATCGTCGAGGACACGCGAAGCTGGCTCGAGGAGCGGGTGGGGGAGACGCCGGCGCTGGAGGTTTATCTCGAGAACTTCGGGGTGTGGACGCCGTAGAGAGAGCTCGACGAAATCGTGCTATGTTGATAATTCACAGCCGTGCGTTGCGGTGGGCAGTCGTTGACGAAAAGGGGGATGAAAACTGACCGTGCCGACCTTTGCGGTGTCGTCGATAGAGCGGGCGACTCGCGCTCTCGAGGAGAAGCGCCACCCTCAGGAGGTCGAGGGGTTTCTCACCCGCGCTGCGAGGGAGAATCCCGACTCTCTCCGGGCGGCGAAACGACATTCTGTCGGCGTCCTCTTCCGGCTTTGGCGGAACCTGGCAAAACCCTGCGACGCTCGCGTTGCGGCCCGAGATCGGCTGGGCCGTCAGACCCGGCGTCGGGACGTCGATGGAGCCCTGACGGGCGTCGCTTCCCTGGATCCGATCGTGGAGCGGCCTGGACACGCGCCGGGTGAGATGTCGACTCGATGTACACAGCCGTGCACTCTGAAGGAGAGCGCAGGTATTCGTCGCGACAATCAGGACTCTTGCGCACGGACTACCGCCATCCTGCTGCGCCACCCGCGCTTGCGGAAGCGAGCCTCCATGCCCCGGCGACGAACAATCGACGAAGCACGTCGCTGCTGGCTCGTCGGCGTCATCATCGGAGTCATCATCGGAGCATGGAAGCTCGACGATCCCGCCAAGTCTAAGATCACCGCCTTGGAGACCTGATCCACGAAACCGGCGATGTCGATCTCGCCGTGCGCAGCGGCGTTCCGCGCACCACGGCAAGAGACCGGACACGTGCGGAGGCCCCGAAGGTCGTCTCCTTGGACGTCGCCTCGATGTCGCACGCCGAGCTGCGCAAGGAAGTCGTCAAGTTGCGGGCACGCAATGAAACTCTCCTCGCCGTTTTGCGCTTGGTCGTCGTCTTGCTCAAGATCTCCGAGGTGTCGCTCTTTCGGCGCCGCGTTCCCAGCGCAGACAAGAAGTCGATCCTGCTCCGCTCAGTCGAACGTTCGAGGGAAGCGCTCTCCTTGCGAACAGCGCTCCGAATCCTCGGCCTGTCGAAGACACGGTACCACTCGTGGAAGCGAGAGGAGGAGTGCGAGCTCGACGACGTTTCCTCGTGCCCGAAATCGCAGCCGCAGCAGCTCACGGAAGAGGAGCGGGACGTCGTCAAGGAGATGGTGACCTCCGACGAGTACCGACATGTGCCAACCGGAACGCTCGCCGTTCTCGCTCAACGGCTCGGCCGTGTTTTTGCATCCGCTTCGACGTGGTATCGACTTGCGCGCCTTCACGGCTGGCGCAGACCACGCCGACGGGT
>CAYZGY010000785.1:0-4150 GCA_964478085.1 uncultured Planctomycetia bacterium | reverse complement strand
CAGGCACCCGAGTCAAACTGGACACGGCCATATGACCCCACCCCCAAAAAAACCGTATCTACGGGGACGCAAGGGCACGAAAACGGGCAAAGTGGGCACGCAAACGCGGCGGTGGCCAAATTATTGGAGGAATGCCGATCCAGGCAGATTCTTTTGACGGCAGTTGGTGGTTCATTGGAAATCGACGGTCCCGAAAACGAATTAACACCGGAACTGTTGGCCCGACTGCGGAACAATAAGACGAAGCTACTGGACTAGGTTCGATCGACGGCGGAACTTCCCCCCCCCGCAAGCAACAACCACGACTGGAAAGCGACCACTCCGG
The DNA here is from genome assembly GCA_964478085.1 of uncultured Planctomycetia bacterium. GTDB lineage: Bacteria > Planctomycetota > UBA8108 > UBA8108 > UBA8108 > CAYMLL01. The sequence goes on along the minus strand of CAYZGY010000785.1, from coordinate 3,825 downwards.
CCCTCGAGCGTTGTCTCGAGGAGGGAGGTCGCTTCGACGTAACCGTGCTCGAGAAGACGTCTTCCTTGAGCGCGTCGGTGCTCGCGAAGTACGACGCTGTCGTCAGCAACTTCAACACATTCACCGATCGGCGATCTCCAGAGAAGGACGCCGGCTGGACGGGCGAAACCCGACGAGCGCTCGTCAATTTCGTCAAGAGAGGCAAGGGGCACGTCACCGTTCACGCGGGATCATCATCGTTCTACGACTGGCCAGAGTATCGACACTTGACGACGGGACAGTTCAAGGTCGGACAGACGAGTCACGGACGTCAGCACGAGTTCGCGGTGAAGCTCCGGCCTCATGTGATCACCGACGGAATGACCCGTTTTCGAACGATCGACGAGCTTTGGCACGGAACGGATTTTCATCCCGACGCTCGAGTGCTTGCGACCGCTTTCTCGTCGAAGGAGTCCGGCGGATCGGGAAAGGACGAGCCTGTTGCCGTCGCCGGACGTTTCGGAAGAGGGCGCAGCTTCTTTCTCGTTTTGGGCCACAACGTTCGCGGGATACGATCGACTGGGTTCCGGCAGCTTCTCCGGCGTGGTTCCGAGTGGGCCGCGACCGGACGAGTGGCACCGGGGAAGGTCGGGACGCTCAGCTGGAGGCGTTCACGACACTCGCTCGCTCTCCGTGTGGGCGACCAGACGGTTTGGCGCTTTCAGCACGATCCCGCGAACGGTAAGAGCCACTTCGATCGACTTGCGCCCGTCGGGTGGCCGAACCTCGTGTGGGTTCGGCCGCCCGACCACGTGTGGCACTACGGTCTCTGGTTCAGCTGGAAGTACCTCAACAGCGTGAACTTCTGGGAAGAGAATCGGGAGACTCGTCGCGCCGCGGGATGGACGACGAGCGTCGAGGTCGACGTTCGTCCCCGGGAGGACCATTCCGCGCGGATCGACTCTCGGATTCACTATCACCTTCCCGACGTGAGCGTGAAGGACGCAGTTCTTCGCGAGGCGCGCACGATAGTTGTCTCTCCGCCGCGAAGCGATGGGTCGTACTCGATCGACTGGTCTTCCGTGTTCACCGCGGGTGACGAAGACGTCGTGTTCGACCGCACGCCGCTCCCCCACGAGAAGGGCGGAAAGCCCTACGGTGGCTACGCCGGCTTGTCGCTCCGCATGCGGAGCCTCGCAGAGCGTCGTGCCTGCTCGACCGTGGGACCTGTCGAATTCAGCAAGCAGAGTCGATTCCGAGGGAGGGCGACGGGCTTCGATTACAGCGGCGAATGTGAAGGGCAGACGGTTGGAGTCGCGATGCTCGACCACCCGGGCAACCGCGAGGCTCCGTCACCTTGGTACGCGATTCGGAGTCAGGTGATGACGTTCTTCTCCCCGGCGGTGATCTGTTTCAAGCCGTTCAAGCTGGCGGCAGGAGATAGCTTCAAGCTGCGATACCGCGTGGTGGTTCACAAGGGACGGTGGGACTCGAAACGTCTGAGGGAGGCCCACGAAGAGTTCGCGAAGGAGGCGAGATCGAAGCCATGAGAAAGACCTCTGGACGACGCGAGGTTCTTCGGCAAGGAGCGCTGACCGCTGTCTCGGTCGCCGTGCCCTCGATCACCACGGCAAGCCTTCTCGGGAAGCGAGCTCCGAGCAATCGGGTCCATCTCGCGATGCTCGGGGTCGGAAGCCGAGGAGGCAGCGTGATGCGGCAGTTCGCACAGCATGACGAAGCGCGCTTTCTCGCCGTGTGTGACCCTTTTCGTGATCGACGCGAGCGGGCGGCAGCCGCCCTTGGTGCAATTCACCGCGGCGGGGGCGTCATGGCCTGTGCGGACTACCGAGAGGTCATGCAAAGAAAGGACATCGACGCGGTCGTTTGCTGCTCGTGCGACCATTGGCACGTTCCCTTGGCGATCGCGGCGGCACGATCGGGCAAGGACATGTACATCGAGAAGCCGCTCGGGCCGAGCCTCGCGTGGGCGAAGACCCTGAGGGCGGAAATCGCACGCGCCGGGCGGGTGTTCCAGTACGGAACCCAGCAGCGATCGAGCCGTGAATTTCGTCACGTCGTCGAGCTTGTGCGAAACGGCCACCTGGGGAAGATCTCTCGGGTCGACGCTTGGTGTATCGACGGAACTCGAGCCAAGGATTGGTTCGACCCGAAGTCTCTCGTTCCCGAGAAGACGCCTGAGAATCTCTCGTACGATCTTTGGCTCGGACCGGCGGAGAAGAAACCCTACAGTCGCTACCGCGTGCATCGCGAGGGTTCGTTTCATACGTACGACTATTCCATCGGCTTTCTCGGTGGCTGGGGGGCGCACCCGCTCGATATCGCACAGTGGGGACTCGACGCCGACGGCACGAGTCCCGTCGCCTACGAGGGGACGGGCATGTTGCCCAAGGCCTGTGGGCTCTTCAGTACGGTTTACAACTGGGATATCCGGTGCAGGTACGAAAGTGGTGTTCGCCTTCGCTTCATGTCCCATCGACCTGCCGAGCCTGTCGTTCGGTCCTATCGCAAGCGGTGGTCCGATCACGGTACGACGTTCTTCGGTGGCCGGGGATGGATCAGCGTTGACCGTCGTGGCGTCGAGGCGAGTGACCCGGAGCTCCTGAGCAAAAGCTCGGGTTCGTCGGGAAATCGTGTCACGAAGAGCGACTCCCACTCGCGCAACTTTCTCGACTGCGTCAAGAGTCGTAACGATACGGTCAGTCCGTTCGAGTCGGCGATACGCTCCGATACGATCAGTCACATGAGCGACCTCGTGGTTCGCACCGGACGGAAGATCCGATGGGATCCGGTTCGCGAGGAGCTTATCGAAGACGAAGCGGCGAATCGTCTCCTCAAGCGGACACAGCGGGCTCCGTATGTTTTTGACGACGAAGATGACGGCGAGACCGGATACTCATCATGAGCCGCGAAGCCATGACGAATCGACGTGAGTTCCTCAAGACAGCCATTCTGACTCCTGCGATGATGAGCATCTCCGAGCGACTCGAGTCAGAGGTCGGTCGTCGTGTGACGATCGAGAGGGTCGACATCTACTCCGCTCGTTATCCTATGACGGGCTACTTCAAGTTTTTCACGGGGCCGCACGGGAAGCGAGGCCGCGCAGCGGTTTTCGTGAAGATCACCGCTAGCGACGGAACGGTGGGGTGGGGACAATCCGTTCCGATCGCGAAGTGGAGCTACGAGACGCTCGAGACTTGTGCGATCGTGCTCGAGAAGTACTACGCTCCGCTCCTCATCGGTCGTGATCCCGCGGGAATCACCGAGATTCACGGTCTCCTCGACGGCGCAATCGCGATGTCGTTCACGACGGGCATGCCGATCGCAAGGGCCGGTATCGATATCGCGCTCTGGGACCTCGTTGGAAAAATCGCGAAGAAACCAGTCGCAGAGCTCTGGGGGCGCGAATCAGGAGGGAAGATCAGGCTCAGCTGGACGGTCAATGCGCGTGGTCTCGACTCGGTCGAACGGTTGGTGGGCGAGGGCTTGAGCCAAGGATACCGCGACTTCAATATCAAGGTCGCTCCCGACCCCGAGTTCGATGTCGAGCTCGCGAAGCGAGTGAGGAAAATCGCGCCCGACGCATTTCTCTGGGCGGATGCCAACGGCGGTTACGACCCGCTGACCGCGCTCCTCGTCGCGCCCAAGCTCGCTGCCGCTGGCGTCGATGTCCTCGAAGCGCCGATCAAGCCGAACCGAATCAGCGGCTACCGGGCACTCGTAAAGCAGGGAGCGCTGCCGATCTACATGGACGAAGGCAGCGTGACGACGGTGGAGCTCGAGGAGTTCGCCAAGTACGAGTCGGCTCGGTACGGGAAGAAACTGGAA
>CAYZGY010000784.1:0-4155 GCA_964478085.1 uncultured Planctomycetia bacterium | reverse complement strand
TCTCGGCACGCACGGTCAGCTTTCCGTCTTCTATCGTCGCGCCTCCGCGCCAACCGCCGAACTCGGCTTTCTTGTCGTCGTAAACTCCCGAAAACCGCATCCGTGTGCTGTGATCCCAGCCGGCTCCGGGAAGGCCAACGCGATACGCGACCGCGTCGAACTTGCCGCCGGCCCGCCCGATGACTTGCACACCGAATCGTCTTCGCGCTCCGTCGGTATCGATCAGCACGCCGGCGTACTCGCCCTGGAGCGAGAAGGTATACGTCTCCAGCGCAGCCTTCGGGTCGGTGTAGACCTTGCGGCTCAGGATCCTTCGCGTGCCGCGCTTGCCACGCTCTTCAGCGGCGTCCGTCGACGTCACGAGCGAAGCGAGCAGTACGATCACGAGGCCGGCGAAAACGACTCGAACGTCGGCGGGTCGGCTCTTGCGCATCTCTGTTCTCCTTCGAATCACCCCTGATCATAGCCGAGCCGGGGTGGAACGTGCGAGAGCGCTTCCGCCGGGATGACCGTTCGCTATCTGACCGGTCCCCCGGCACCTCGCCGCGGCAAGCTCGTGTTGTCGCGACGTCGCTCGGCCTCCATTACGTCGAGAAGAGCACGCACGACCTCGGGCTCGGAGTCCGCCAGGTTCTTCGTCTCGTTCGGGTCCGCGTGAATGTCGAAGAGCTCCGTCGTCTTCCGGCGATGGTCTCGGAGCAGCTTCCAGCGACCACGATGGACGGCGACGGCGCGACCCCTCGGGCCGACGCAGTAGAGCACACGCTCCTCGTCCCCCGCGTGGGCGCCCGTCAGAACCGGCCAGATGTCCCGACCATCCCAGTTCAGATCGAGCTTCGGCTCGTATCCGCCGAGCTTCGCGATCGTCGGCATCCAGTCGATCACGTGGAGTGGCGCCGTGACCTTGCGCTTCGCCAGGTGTCCGGGCCACGAGACGAGCGCCGGCGTGCGGATCCCGCCTTCGTACGACTCCTTCTTCCAACCGCGCAGCGGCGTGTTGAAACCGAAGACGCGCCCCTTGGGCTTCGTGTGCGGATACTTCGACGCGTCCGAACCGTTCGTGCCACCGTTGTCGGAGAAGAAGACGACGAGCGTTCGGTCTCGGGCGCCCGTCCGCTCGAGAGCCTTCAGGAGTTCGCCCACCCCGTCGTCGAGATGCGCGAGACACGCGGCGTACTGGCGTCGCTCCGGCGGAATCTTCGCACAGAGCTCGAGGTACTTGTCGGGCTCGTCGAATGGTGTGTGGGCGGCCGTGTAGGGAACGTAGACGAAGAACGGTCTACCGCCACTCCCCTCGATGAATCGCACCGCCTCCCGCGTGATGAGATCCGTGACGTGCCCCTCTTCCTCGATCAGCGCATCGTTGCGATGCCAAGTCCGTGAGTACGGACCGTGCTTGTAGAGATGATTGATCGGGTTGACGCCGCCCGCGAGCGATCCGTGCGAGTAGTCGAAACCGAACTTGCGCGGACCCCACGCGGGTTTCGACCCGAGGTGCCACTTCCCCGTGATGCAGGTGCGATAGCCGACGCTGCGGAGCGCCGAGGCGAGCGTAACGGTCCCGAAGGGTAGCACCTGCTCGTTCGAAGGACTCGAATTGCCGAAGCGGCTCCAGTATCGCCCCGTGAGCAGCGCGGCGCGCGTCGGCGTGCACATAGGAGCGACGTAGTGCCGATCGAGCTCGACGCCCTCACGCGCGAGCCGGTCGAGGTTCGGGGTCGGAATCGGGGAGCCGTGATAGCCGACGTCCGCCCAGCCGACGTCGTCGGCGACGATGAGCAGGACGTTCGGACGCGGCGGATCGCGATCCTCGGCCGTCGCGCCCCGGGAGAGAAGCACGACGACCGACAGAATCGCTACGAAACGAAACGAGAGAGTAATTCTGAGTCGCGAAAGCGTGTTCAGGATCATGCCGCCAGTCTAACCCGGATTCATGACCGGGCTAACAGCCCGTTGAAGAAGTCGATTCGGCGTCCAAGCGGCCGATTCGCCCGAGCTCTTCGTCGCTGAAACTCGCCAATGCAGGCTGCTAAGCCGCGACCTTCTCCTTGCCCTTTGACTTCTTGCCCTTTTTGCCCTCCTTGCCCTTCGCCTTCGGGCCATCTCCCTTCGGCGGCTTCGACGCGCGTGCGCAACAAGCGAGTGCCATCTTCGCACCGACGAAGAACACGAAGGTCAATGCGGCGAGGGTCACGAACAGCGAGAAGACCTCCCACCACTCGGGGAAGACCGACCACGAGGCCCGCCAGCCGCGCGAAAAGAAGCTGAATCCGACGCCCAGCCAGACACCTGCGTAACAGACGAACCCGATCGCCGAGAGCACGACGGCCCCTCGGCGCCACTCGGCTCCGGCCATCGACATCGACGCGAAGAGACTGAGCACCGCATAGACGAAGATCGCGCTCGAGACGGGCTGATCGACGAGCGTCTGCATCCACGCGACGACACTCTCGAAGTAAGGCCCGGCCGAGAGCTCGACCTCGCCCTCGAGCAAATCGAGCGGCGAGAGGTTCGGCAGAACGACCGCGTGCGCGTCGACGAGACCGGCCGTCTCCAATTGCGAGGCTGCGAAGAAGAACCCCGTGAACAGGACGGCGTGCGAGAGCAGCACGAAGAGTCCGCCCCCGAGGTACGGGATGCGCGACTTGTCGAACTCCAGGAACGGCTTTCCATCACGGAAGAAGTGAACCTCCTTGACGGACCCGAAGCACAGGAGCGCCGAGATCGACTGGATCAGAGCGGCGACGAGCGTGCCGGGCAAGAACAGCATCTTGAACCACGTGCGGTCGCGCCACGGCTTGATCAGTCCCCCGACGGCCCACAGAACGAGCGTGTAGATCGCTACCCAAGCGACAAGATGGAGCATGGTGAGACCCTCCTCGGAAGAAAGATAACATCCGTTTCCGATATGCGCAGATATCGGCAAGAGGCGTGCCCGGACTGTCCCCCGAGGCCGGAAAACCGCCTGTTGAGACCGCGAATCCCTCTCAGTACAATGCGCGGTCTACACTTGGAAACACTGGCGAAATCAAACCCCTCGAAGGCAACGTCTCGACTCAATCCAGCGGGCCAGCCTTCAGAACCTGCTTAGAGCGGAGGACTTAGGAATCGTGGCTCGACCGGTAACTCTCTTCACGGGTCAATGGGCGGATCTTCCCTTCGAGACGATGTGCGAGAAGGCGAGCGACTTCGGCTACGACGGAATCGAGCTCGCTTGTTGGGGTGATCACTTCGACGTCGCGCAGGCTCTCGAGGACGACAGCTACTGCGCGGGTCGCTGGGAGATCCTCGCGAAGTACGACCTGACGGCCTACTCGATCTCGGCACACCTCGTCGGCCAGGCGATCTGCGACAACATCGACGAACGCCACAAAGAGATCCTGCCCCCCGAGATCTGGGGCGACGGTGATCCGGAAGGCGTCCGTCAGCGTTCGGCGCAGCGCATGATCGACACGGGCAAGGCGTGCCGCAAGTTCGTCAACGCGCGTCCCGGCGGCGAGGTCTTCCCCGCGGTCGTCAACGGCTTCACGGGCTCGAGCATCTGGCACTCGATCTACGCGTTCCCGCCGACGAGCCAGGAGTACTGGGACAACGGCTTCAAGGACTTCGCCACGCGCTTCAAGCCCATCCTCGACGCCTTCGACGCCGAGAACGTCAACTTCGGCCTCGAAGTACACCCGACCGAGATCGCGTTCGACATCGCGTCGGCCGAGCGCGCGATCGAGGCCGTCGGTGGCCACAAGCGCTTCGGATTCAACTACGATCCGTCGCACCTCGGCTACCAGGGCGTCGACTACGTGAAGTTCCTCTACACGTTCAAGGATCGCATCTACCACGTCCACATGAAGGACGTCTGGTGGGACAAGGGCGACGGCACGGTCGGCGTCTTCGGCGGTCATACGAACTTCGCGGACCCGCGCCGTTTCTGGGACTTCCGCTCGCTGGGTCACGGTGACGTCGACTTCGAGCGCATCATCGTCGCGCTCAACGACGTCGGCTACAAGGGCCCGCTGTCGGTCGAGTGGGAAGACTCGCGCATGAACCGCGAGCACGGTGCATCGGAAGCCGCAGAATTCGTTCGCGCCGTTGACTTCCCCACTTCCGACATCGACTTCGACGCGCAGTTCGACAACTAAGGGGGCTTTCGGGAAGCCC
>CAYZGY010000783.1:0-4158 GCA_964478085.1 uncultured Planctomycetia bacterium | reverse complement strand
TCGCGGTCCCAAATAAGCGGGCGTTCGCGGTCCCAAATAAGCGGGCGTTCGCGGTCCCAAATAAGCGGGCGTTCGCGGTAAAAGCGCCGAATTCCACCGGAAAGACAAGGCTCGACTGAAATCGCGATTCGGTCTATAAGGTCTCCATTCGCAAGAAGAAGGAGACCATGCCTTGATCTTAGGCGTCCCGAAAGAATCGATCGACGGAGAGAGTCGCGTCGCGATAGTACCGTCGACGATCAAGTCTCTCACCGGTGCGGGGCTCGAGGTCGTCGTCGAGCGTGGGGCGGGAGTCGCCTCGAGCTACCTCGACAAAATGTACGAAGACGCCGGCGCTCGACTCGCCGATGCCGCGGAAGTATTCGGCAGCTCCGACGTCGTCCTCAAGGTCAGAGAGCCTGTCGAGCGATCGGACGGGCAGCACGAAGCCGACCTCATCAAGGAAGGCGCCGCGCTGATCTCTTTCCTCTTCCCTCATGAGCGTCTCGATGTGCTTCGCCGCCTGAACGCGCGCAAGGTCACCTCGCTCGCCATGGAGCGTATGCCGCGCATCACGCGCGCGCAGAGCATGGACGCGTTGAGCTCGATGAGCTCGGTCGCGGGCTACAAGGCCGTGCTCATCGCCGCCGAGCTCCTGCCGAAGTTCTTCCCGATGATGATGACCGCCGCGGGAACGATCACACCGGCGAAGGTGCTCGTCCTCGGCGCAGGAGTCGCCGGTCTGCAAGCGATCGCGACGGCGAAGCGCTTGGGCGCGGTCGTCGAGGCGTTCGACATCCGTTCTGTCGTCAAGGAGCAGGTCGAGAGCCTCGGCGGGCGATTCGTCGAGCTCGAGGTCGAGACGAGCGACGCTCAGGACAAGGGCGGCTATGCGAAAGAGCAGACCGAAGACACGCAGACGAAGATTCGCGATCTGCTGACGAAGCACGTCGCGAAGTCGGACGCGGTGATCACGACCGCACTGATCCCCGGCAAGACAGCACCGGTTCTCGTGACGACCGAGATGGTCGAGGCGATGTCGCCCGGAGCGGTCGTCGTCGATCTCGCCGCCGAGCAAGGCGGAAACTGCGAACTCTCCACGGCGGGTCGCACGATCGTCCACAAGGGCGTCAGCATCGCAGGGCCACGCAACTTGCCCGCACAGATGCCGGTCCACGCGAGCGACATGTACTCGAAGAACATCTCGACCTACCTCCTCCACCTCGTGAACGAAGGCGAGCTGAACCTCGACCTCGAGGACGAGCTCGTCACGGGACCGATGGTCACTCACGAGGGCAAGACGACCGACGAGTCTCTTTCGAACGGAGACGCAGAGAATGCTTGAGGCCTTCCTTCCCGTCCTGACCATCTTCGTGCTCGCGGTCTTCCTCGGCTTCGAGCTCATCACGAAAGTGCCGCCGACGCTGCACACGCCGCTGATGTCGGGATCGAACGCGATCTCGGGCATCACGCTGATCGGTGCGATCATATGCGCGGGTCGGACAGACTCGACCGTCGCGATGGTTCTCGGCTTCATCGCGATCGTCTTCGCGACCGTCAACGTCGTCGGAGGCTTCCTCGTGACGAACCGTATGCTAGCGATGTTCAAGAGCAAGAAGAAGCAAGAGAAGTAAGGCCGGTCGATGCAGGACATTTTCTACCTCTTGGCCTCGTGCCTCTTCATCGTCGGAATCAAGCAGCTCGGCTCACCGAAGACGGCGGTGCGCGGAAACATCATGGCGGCGGTCGGCATGCTGATCGCCGCGGCGGCGACGATCCTCTCGGGTCCGAGCAGCGGCACCGGCCTGGTCGTCATCGCGAGCGGGCTCATCGTCGGCAGCGTGATCGGCATGATCGCGGCGACGAAGGTCCAAATGACGGGCATGCCGCAGATGGTCGCCCTCTTCAACGGCCTGGGTGGCGCAGCGTCGGCGCTCGTCGCGGGTAGCGAGCTCGTCCTCCGCAACTCGCTCGAGACTACGGTCGAAGCGGACCCCGTCTTCCTCGTCGCCGTCGCGGCGAGTGCGCTCATCGGCGCGGTGACGCTCACGGGAAGCCTGATCGCATTCGGCAAGCTGCAGGGGATCGTCACCGGAAAGCCGGTCATCTTTCCGATGCAGCAGCTCGTCAACCTCGCGCTGCTCGTCGGCGGCCTCGCGTGCTGCGTTTGGGTGTACATGAGCGAAGGCAGCGTCGCGGCGTTCTCGTTGCTCTGCTTGATCGCTTGCATCCTCGGCGTCCTGAGCGTTATCCCGATCGGCGGCGCGGACATGCCCGTCGTCATTTCGCTGCTCAACTCGTACTCGGGCCTCGCCGCGTCGGCCGCGGGCTTCGTGCTCGGGAACAACGCGCTGATCATCGGCGGCTCGCTCGTCGGCGCGTCGGGAGTCATCCTCACGCGCATCATGTGCAAGGCGATGAATCGATCGCTCGCGAACGTCCTCTTCAGCGGCTTCGGCCAGGACGGTGGCGGTGCAGCGGCTAGCGGCGACGGACCGCAGGGAACCGTGACGAGTGGCTCTCCAGACGAGGCCGCGATGATCCTCGACTCTTCGAGGGTCGTGATCGTCGTTCCGGGCTACGGCATGGCCGTCGCCCAAGCTCAGCACGCCGTGCGCGAGATCGCCGACCTGCTCGCGAAGAACGGCACGGAGATGAAGTACGCGATCCATCCTGTCGCAGGACGCATGCCCGGTCACATGAACGTGCTGCTCGCCGAAGCGGACATTCCGTACGAGCAGCTCTACGACATGGACCAGATCAATCCGGTCTTCCCACAGGCAGACGTCGCGCTCGTGATCGGAGCGAACGACGTCACCAACCCCGCGGCGCGCACAGATCAATCGAGCCCGATCTACGGCATGCCGATTCTCGACGTCGACAAGGCGCGCACCGTGATGGTGCTCAAGCGCGGAATGAACCCGGGCTTCGCAGGCGTCGAGAACGAGCTCTACTTCCGCGACAACACGATGATGATCTTCGGCGACGCGAAACAAACGCTTACCCAGATCGTAGCGGCGCTCAAGGATCTGTAGGGAGCTTTCGGGAAACCCCCTCTCGCTCACGTAGGAACCGTGAGCGATTCACCCCAACCAGCAAAGTTCTACGAACAAAGTTCGTTACGAGTTCCCTCTGAAGATTCTCCGAAGTTTTGCGCGACCTCTCCGAGGCGCGGGTGTTTATCCCTTCACCAGTAAGAAAACACCCCCCTACGGAGGAACGCATGTCGAGAATCTTTCAGACTTTAGCGCTCGTCGCCTGCTTCGCGATGACCGCGAATCTGCTCGCGAATCCGACCGAGACACCGTCTGACGACGCTGCTCAGGCGAACATGACGGAGACCGCCAAGGTCGCAGAAAAGGCAGCCGAAACGAGCGACGAAGAGCTCACGCGCGGTGGACGCGGCCGAGGTGGTCCCGGCCACGCTCGCGGACGTGGTGAGCATCGTCGCGGTGAGCATCGTCGCGGTGAGCATCGTCGTGGCGACCACGGACGCCGTGGTCACGATCGTAAGAGCCACGGGCGCCGTGGCGGTGATCGGGACAAGAAGCGCGGCTCGAGCTGCGAGAACTGCAAGAAGGGTGGTGATGGTCGCAAAAGCGACGCTCGCCGCGGACGCAGCAAAGGTCGTGGTGACCACGCTCGCCGCGGGCCCGATCGCGGACGCGGTCGTGGTGATGCCCGTCGTGGCCCCTCCCGCGGACGCCCCGACGCTCACGGTGGCCCCTCGCGTGGTGGCCCCCGTTCCTTCGGTCGCGGTCGTGGTGGCCCCTCGCGCGGCGGCCCTGGCTCCTTCGGTCGTGGTCGCGGAGGACCCCCGCGCGGCGGCCCTGGCGCGTCGGTCCGCGGCGGCTTCCGCGGCTTCGGTCCCCCGTGGGCCCGCGGACGCTCCTCGAGTCACGGTGGCGGCGACGCCAGCAAGATGCGCGAAGCCATGAAGAAGCGCGCCGAGACGATGAAGAAGCACATCGAAGCTCGCAAGGCCGAGCTCAAGCGCCGCATCGAGAAGAAGAAGGCGGAGCACGAGTCGAAGGAAAAGCGCGAGCGGAAGGACCGCGGACGAAAGGGCCGCAAGTAGGCACTCGGGCCGACAGCTCCCCGTCCGAGCCTTCTGAGCTCTGAACAGATCCTAGACCCTTCGGGGGCTTGCAAATCGCGGCTCGACGTCACCAGCCTCCC
>CAYZGY010000782.1:1825-4164 GCA_964478085.1 uncultured Planctomycetia bacterium | reverse complement strand
AAGCGCGCGCCGCTCTCGAGGAGGCGATCGGCTCGGGCAAGAAGAAGCTCGACGATCTGCGCGGCCAGCGCGACTTCGCCGGCATGAAGAAGGATCAGACGAGCACGAAGAAGAAGACCGACGACATCCTCAAGCGCCTCGAGAAGCGTGTGCCGCTCATCCCGACGAAGGACGGCAAGGGCCCGGGTCGCGAGCACGTCGCGAGCGCCTCGAAGTCGCAGGGCGGCGCGTCGAAGAGCCTCGGCGGCGGCAAGGCCGGCAAGGCGTCCGAAGAGCAGAAGAAGGCGCTCGACGACCTCGACAAGGGCAAGGAGGAGGTCGAGCAGGCGCTCGAAGAGATCCAGCGCGCCTTCCGCGAACGACTGATCGCGTACCTCAAGGAGCGCTTCAACCACATGCTCAAGGAGCAGAAGGCGATCACCGCGGAGACGCGAACGCTCGACCTCCAGCTCCGTGCGCTTCGATTGGCAGCTGGCAGCGAGAGCATCGAGAGCATCGAGATCGACCTCAAGCACCGTCGCAAGGCGCGCCGCCTCTCGAGCCGCGAGCAGGCGCTGACGCTCGTCACGGAGGACATCCTCGACCTCCTGACCGAAGACGGCACGACGATGGTCTTCCCCGAGATCGTCGAGGAGATCCGGGCCGACCTCGCCAACGTCTCGGGCCTCCTCGCCAAGATCGACACGGGCGACCTGACCCAGCGCGTCCAGAAGGACATCGAGGAGGCGATCGTCCAGATCCTCGCCGCCCTCGAGCAGGCCCAGAAGAAGCCGCCACCACCGAACCCCGGCAAGGGCCGGAAATCCAAGAACGGCGCCGCGCCCCTCCTGGCGAAGTCCTCGGAGCTCAAGATGGTCCGGGCGCTCCAGCTCCGCATCAACAAGCGCACGATCGACTTCGACCTGCGCCGCGGGGACGCTCCGGAGCTCTCACCCGAAAAGAAGCTGCAGATCCAGGAGATCGCCCGGAAGCAGAAGGCGGTCGAAGAGCTCCTTCGCCGCGTCGCCGGCGGTGGCCGTCGCTGATCTTTTTCTTTGACCCGCAAGCATTTAGGTCAAATACTAGGGTCTGAATCTCAACGGTACAGATCCAGCAACGGAGTTTCCAAATGCACTCACGCATTCTCCCGATCGCTCTGATCGTCGCGCTCACGGCCACCGTCTCGGCTCAGCACCCGAGCGAGTTCACGTCGCGCGACAAGGCCGAGGTCTTCATCCAGCACCTCGTCAAGATCCTCCGCATCGAGCCCGCCAAGTTCGAGTCGATGGTTCTCGAGTACGAGATCGGGATGGCCCTCGCGGAGCTCGCCGAGCACGGCGACCTGCCCGGTGACCTCACGCAAGACATCGCCAGCATCGACTTCATTCAGAACAGCCTCGCCGAGCTCTACCCCCACTACGGTCGTGCGCTCGAAGCCTTCGAGAAGAAGAACGAGACCGAGCTCAAGGTCGCGCTCAAGGGTCTCGACACGAAGTCGGTCGGCGGAAAGGCCAATCCCTACATGGAAGCCTACCTCAGCCTCCTCAAGGCCGAGATGGACTTCCGCGCGGGCGAGTTCGAGAAGGTCGTCGGTCGCTGCGAGAAGCTCGGCGCCGATCACCGCCAGCGCATGATCGCCGACTATCGCGTCTGTGAGCTCATCGCTCAGTCCTTCGAGAAGCTCGGGCGCCCGCTCCTCGAGTACGCCCAGTACGCCCTGCTGCTCACCGACTACGAAGAGCTCCCGAAAGACCTCAAGGCACGTGCCGACGCCCGCATGGCGAAGCTCAACAAGGATTACGGCAAGCCCCTCCACGCGGTGGCGGGCTGGATGCGCCGCGTCGAGAACCTCCTCAGCGAGGAGAAGACAGGTGACGACCCGACCCAGCAGAAGGAGAAGGAGATCCTCGTCGCTCTCGACAAGCTCATCGAGCTCCAGGAAGCGGTCGAGCGCAAGTCGTGCAAGAGCTGCGGCGGCGGCGAATGCAGCGGTGGCCAGTGCAAGAACGGCAATCCGAACGGTCGCAACCCCAAGAGCCCGGCCGAGGTCTCGAAGCTGCCCGGTCGCAGCGACGGCGGCCTCAAGCTCGGAAGCGTCTCGCGCGCTCGCCGCGACTCGATCTGGGGACTTCTCGAAGAGAAGGACGCTTCCCGCGCCCTCAAGAGCTTCGGGGGGAAATTGCCTCCGCGGTACGAGAAGCTGCTGAAGAAGTATTACAAGCGGCTGTCGGAAGAAGATTGACGATATCGTCGGATTCGTCGAAAGCCGATCGCGAGGCTCGAGTCGTGAGTGGTCGGATGGACGAGACGACGTCGCACTCGCGGCGACCCGCCGCGATACTCGAGCGCTCCGTCGACCG
>CAYZGY010000782.1:0-1815 GCA_964478085.1 uncultured Planctomycetia bacterium | reverse complement strand
GCCCCCCGCCCGCGCCGCGGCCCCGCAGAACTGTATTTTGTTTTTGGGAAAAGACGGCCGCGGAGCGGATAGAAAAGCGAGAACAGATCACGTGAGCTTTCGACGGGGCCGGTGGCGACCGGTCGCTTCTACGACGAAGAAGCACCCCACTCGACCGCGATTCGGCGGACGACCCCCGAGGTTTGCTTTCGCTTTTTGTGTTTTGTCTTGGTGTGTGGGTGTGAGAGCCGAAGCGCAAGACGCCAAGCCCGGTCTCACTCTCCTCGACGGCAAGACCTTCGACGGTCGTCTCGAGAAGATCACGCCGGACGGCTTCCAAATCGGCGGACGCGAGCGCCCCATTCCGATCTACGAGGTCTCTGAGATCCGCTTCGGCTCGTCGGCAGCGACGGCGGCTGCCGCGAAAGACTTCGACGCGAACGAGCATCCGCTCGTTCGCTTCAGCGCCGAGGAGTCGCTCTCGGGCCGCGTGCTCGAGGTGACGAAGGGTGACGCCGGCAAGCTCGTCGCGAAGATCCGTCCGGCGCTCGCCACGCTTCCCGAAGTGCTGCTCCCTCTCGACAGCATCACGGCGTTCCGTCTGCGGGAGGCCCACGCGAACGATGAGGCATTCCGTGAAGCTGCTGAGGCGAAGGCGCCGACCGAAGACCTGCTCTTCGTCCGGCGATCCGGGCTCCTTCGCGTCGCGGGGACCTTCCGCGGGCTCTCCTCGGAGCACCTCTTCGTCGAGCGCGCCGGCAAGCGCCAGCGCGTCAAGCGACAGATGATCCACGGCGTTGTCCGCGCCCCCGTCGCCTCGACGACGAGCGAGAGCGATCTGCCCTCCGTCCTCGAGATCCCTGGCGCGGGTCGTATTCCGGCGTACCTCGTCTCGATCGAAGGGAAGGGCGAAGCCGAGACGCTGACGATACGCTTCCCTGGTGCACCGAAGACCCAGCTGACGAAGATCCCGACGAGTGCCGTGACGCGCGTCCTTCTCGCGAGCGATCGCGTGCTCTTCCTCTCGACGAGCCAGCCGGCCGCGGTCGATCAGCGCCCTGTCGTCGGCAAGGCCCTACGCTACCGCAACGACAAGAGCGTCGCGGGAACGCCCATCTCACTCGGCGGTCAGAAGTATCGTCGCGGCCTCGGCGTCCACTCCTACTGCGCGCTCGACTACAACCTCGCGGGTCAGTACAAGTCCTTCGCGGCCGTCATCGGCCTCGACGACTCGTCCAAGGGCCGCGGCTCCGTCACCTTCCGCGTCGTCGCGGACGACAAGGAGCTCTACGAGAAAGACTTCCAAGGCAAAGCGGCACCGGAGGCGATCTCGCTTCCGATGACGAACGTGCAAGTACTCCGGCTGATCGTCGACTACGGCAGCGACCAGCTCGACACGGGCGACCACGCCGACTGGGCCGACGCTCGCGTCTCGAAGTGATCGACGGAACGACGAAAGAGAAGATGATGAAAACACTCCTCGCCCTCCTCACCGCAGTCCTCGTGCTCCCGTTGAGCGCCCGCGCGCAAGACGAGAAGAAGAAAGCCGACGCGCCGAAGGTCGAAGAAAAGAAGACGGACGCGCCGAAAGCCGACACGAAAGCTGACAAGAAGGCCGGCACGAAGGTCACCAAGAAGTCCGGCCCGAAGATCCGCAAGATCGCGTGGAAGACGACCTTCGACGAGGCCCTCGCCGCCGCGAAGAAGTCCGAGCGCCCGATTCTGGTCGACTTCACGGCCGAGTGGTGCGGCTGGTGCAAGAAGCTCGACCGTGACACGTTCGGAAACGAGGCCGTCATCCGCCTCGTCAACGAGTTCTTCGTCGCGGTCAAGGTC
>CAYZGY010000781.1:0-4164 GCA_964478085.1 uncultured Planctomycetia bacterium | reverse complement strand
GTTCGAGCTTGCGCTGGCGCGACTCGATCTCGAAAAGCTGCTCGATGCCCTTCTCGATGTCGCCCTTGCGCACGTACGCGACCGCGAGCGCGCGCAGGCGTTTCACCTGCTCTTCTTCCTTGTGCGTCGGCTCGAGGTACGGCGTGTGCGCCAGTGCGATCGTCTCTTCCCAGAGCTCGTAGCGCGAGAGGACCTCGAAGAGCCGACGACGACCATAGGACGTGCTGCATCCGCCGCGGTCGAGGTGGTTGTACTTCGGGTGGCGCGGCAGCTCGATCATGTTCTTCGCGAGATCGAGCGCATCGGTAACTCGACCGACGAACATCAGATTCCGGATCAGCCACTCGTTGTTGTGCGCAAAATTGTGGATCTGATCGGGCAAGACACGGTCACGCATCATGTGAGCGTGATCGACGCGCGCTGAAGCTTCCTGCTGCCAGGCCGCGTCGTTGTAACGCTTGAGACGCGAGAAGATGTGACCGGGCATGTGCCACATGTGCGCGATGCTCGGCGCCGACTGACCGCAGCGAACCGCGGAACGCAGCGCGACCTCGGGACGCTCGTAGTCCCAGAGGTGGATACGGTAGTGATGCGCGGGGTGCATCGGCTCGGCCTCGAAGATCTGCCCGAGGAGTTGATCGGCACACCCGCTCGATTGTTCTTCCACATCTGGACGACGAGGAAGGCCTTCGCCTCGACGTCGTCCGGATTCTCGTAGATGATCTTCTCGAGATCCTTGACGTAGCGACTCGCTCGCTCTTTCCGCTTCTTGCGGCCCGCGTCGAGGAAGCGCTTGAACGAATCGATGTAGAGGACCTCACGCTCGGTGATCCCGTCCTTGCGCTCGATCGACTCCTCGATGAATCCCTTGGCCCGCTTCTCGTTCTCGACATTGGCCTGGGCCATGCCCCAATACGCCATCGCGCACGACGGCTCGAGCGCCGCCGCTTGCCGGAAGCTGCGCTCGGCCTCGAAGTACCAGAACCCGTGGAGCTGTCCGACGCCCTGCGCTTTGTGCTTCTGTACGATCGGGTCGTTGGGCGTCACGGGGAACTGAACGCGACCCGTCCCGTTCATCGGCCCCGTGCCGGCCATCAGGTACGCCTTCTGGCGCGGGCCCTCGTTGAACGCCTCTCCGTGGTAGGAGTGTCCCTCGAGGACCTTCTTCGCCTCCTCGCCGGACTCCTTGGCCGGTTCATCCGCCGGCAGGAAGCCCGCGAAAACGACGAAAACGAGACACGCGCCGACGCCAGGAAGGCTGGACATCGACGCCCGAAGAGAGGGTTGGCTGGGCAACACGGAATCTCTCGAACGCAACCGGGATGAAAACGAGGTCCCGCGGCGGGACCCAACGCGTAGTGTACCACGGCTAGAGGACGTGCTCGACGACCGCTTGGCGCCCAATCTCTCGCGGTCCGAACACCTTCCGACCCAGGGTCCGAGCCCTGGGCTGGCGTTTCGTCGGATCTGAGAAAACGCCCCGAGAAACTCCCGGACGAAGTTGAACATCGATGTGCACCGGACTCCGGGGGAGCGGATGGCCAGTTTTACATTCCCACCCTAGCTGAGACCCCCCCCCACCCCGAGAACTCCATAAGCGATTACAAACAAGCAACTTGCCGCCCCCCTGATCTTGGCTCGAGCCTTGCGGAACCATCGCCCCGCCAGGAGCTCGATCCGGAGGACGAAGCTGGCTGTTTCGGGTCTTCGCGATCAGGTTCCGCTCAGGATAAGCCAACAAATGACAAACTTATCTCTTTTCGAAAGGGTCTGAGACATGCGGAATCTCTCTCTGCTCTTCGCGATGGCGTTCTGTCTCAGCGTCCCCTCGACGGCGACTTCGATCGTATCGCCGAAACACTCGGAACGTCGAAACGAAACGCGTACCTGTGCTTCAACCGCTCGGGATTGAAGCCGGTCGACCTCCGCACACCACGCGGCTGAAGCTCCTGAAGCCCGTACCGATCAGGGGCTTGAGGGAAAACTCGCGATCGACGGAATCTCTCTCTTGGTGGGCGAATTTCCCCTCGATTCGCCCCCTTGGAGATGTGAGGGGTGACCCGTATCATTGTTTGTGTTTGGGTCTCTGAGATCCGACAGGTCTCAGAGCGATACATCATCATCACTTCCGCCACACATACGCCGAGTTTATCTCATGCGCACGTTCGTCGTATTGTTGGCCGTGTTTCTCGGCCTGATCGTCTTCACTTGGTTCGACGCGCCGTCGAAAGCCGGTAGCGACGCGATTGTCACCGCGCCATTCGGGGAGCCAATTCCGAGTCTCAACGCCCAGCAACTGGCGAAATTCGAGTTCGGGCGCTCGATCTTCAAGAAGCGCTTCACGCGCGAGGAAGGTCTCGGTCCGCACTTCAACGCGAGCTCCTGCATGTCCTGTCATGAGGACCCCGTCGAGGGCGGATCGTCGCAGCGCTACCGCGACTTCCTGCTCGTCGCGGAGACGCAGCCCGACGGCTCGACCCACAAGGTCTTCCCCGACTGCACCGAGAACAACCAAGGAACACACGACACGATCTGTTGCTTGCCGAGCGTCGTCCTCCCCCACTACGGACCCAAAGGCACGATCGCCAGCCCGGTCGCGGCTTCGGTCGAGCATCCCGAGATTCCGCCTCACGCCGATGTCGTCGCGCGACGCAACGCGCCGCCCATCTTCGGTGTCGGGCTCTTCCGTCTCGTCCCGGAGATCGAGATCCTCTTGCGTCACGACCCGGACGATCTCGACGGAGACGGCATCTCGGGTCGCGTCAACCGCATCGAGGCGGAAGACAACGAGATCGGCCGCTTCGGTTACAAGTGCCAGACCTCGAACATCGAGAGTTTCAACCGCGGCGCGCTGATAAACCAGATGGGCATCACGAGCGACTCGCTCGAGACTGCCGACGCGAGCGGCAATCCGATCGAGACTCCGGACCCCGACGTACCGAAGGGGTTCCTGCGCGAGCTGTTCGAGTCGAAGACGGCGCACGCGCAGGTCGCGACGCCCGTCGACCGAATCGTCGACTTCGACGGGCGCTTCGATCCCGAGATCAGCCGCAGCGAGCTCGACGCGCTCATCTTCTTCCAGGAGAACCTCGCGGCGCCGCCACGCGGGAACATCTCGCAGCAGGTTCGCGACGGCGAAGAGGTCTTCACGCGTATCGGTTGCGCAGACTGCCACGTGCCGAGCCTCAACACGCCGATCGGCATGATCCACCCGTACACCGATCTCTTGATTCACGACATGGGCCCCGAGCTCGCCGACGGCGTCGTCATGGCGGACGCGACCGGCAGCGAATTCCGCACGCAACCGCTCTGGGGTCTCTGCGAGCACTTCCCCTTCCTGCACGACGGCCGTGCGGACACGGTCGAAGAGGCGATTCTCCTCCACGGTGGAGAGGCCGCGGCCTCGCGAGATGCCTACCAGGCACTCGACGAGACGGACCTCAAGGCGCTCCATCGTTTCTTGGAGTCTCTCTGAGAGGAAGGAGCACGACATGAAGAAATCAACTCACACGAAAACGATCTTCCTGGCCCTCAACTCGCTGCTCGTCCTCGGAATCGCGGCGGTGCTGTTTCAACATCGACCCGACGAGGCCAGCAGTCGCCGAGAGATCCCCGCAAACACCTCTCACGAGTTCATCCGTGGTGACGGTAACGAAGACGGCTCGGTCGACATCAGCGACACGGTGTTCATCCTCGGTTATCTCTTCCGAGCCCAGGGTGCCCCCGAATGCCTCGCGGCTTCGGACGCCAATGACGACGGCAAGGTCGACGTCAGCGATGCGGTTTGGCTTCTCAATTACAGCTTCCGTGGTGGCAATCCTCCACTTCCGCCGTTTCCCGATCCGGGCCTCGATCCGACACCGGATCTCGGCTGTCGCGGATCGGCCCTCCCGCCGCTTCCGGCTGTCGGGAGCTACGGTGGACCCGATCGCGAGCTCACGGACGAAGAAGCGATTCTCTGGCGTCGTGGCTTCGACGTCTTCGACCGCGCCTTCCACGTCGATCGCGGGCTCGGCCCCTTCCACAACGGTGATTCGTGCCGTGGCTGTCACCTCGACCCCGTCGTCGGCGGTGCGGGTGGTCTCGATGTCGACGTCGTCCCCGTCGCTCATTTCGACAACGAAGGCCCGGTGCCCCCACAGCCGCCCGGTCCCGCCCCGTAGC
>CAYZGY010000780.1:0-4192 GCA_964478085.1 uncultured Planctomycetia bacterium | reverse complement strand
CTCCTGGCGCGAGCGCGGGAAGTTGAGCCCGTCACCGCCGTGCCAGTCCCAACGGCTGTAGTTGAGCGAGACGACACGAGCGCCCGTTTCTACGAGACGCCGTGCGACAAGGAAATTGCGAATCATGCGCGGCGCGCCGTCGCGTTGGAACTTCGGATCGTTCTCGCCGTAGGCCTTGACGCGATCGGGGTCCTCTTGCGACAGGTCGAGCGCGTCGACGAGGCCGGACGACGTCAGGATGCTCATCGCCTCCTGCGTGTAGTGATCCATGCCTTCGATCGCGCCGCTCGAGTCGGCGTCACGACGGAAGCGGTCGACCGCCGTGAGCAAGTTCTCGCGCTCGCGGAAACGCTCGAGCGAGATGCCCTGGAGCACCATGTCCGTGTTGGGGCCCGTGCCCTTCTTGCCGACGAGGCTCATCGGCGCGTGTGAAGGGCCGACCCATCCGCCGCCCTGCGCGTTACCCCAGTCGCGATGTCCCGTGCCGTAGACGAGTGAGAGGTTCGGCGGCACGCCTTGGGCCGCTTGTCCTTGCAGCTTCGAGACGTAGGCACCGAAGTTCGGCCAAGCACCACCGCTCGGCGCGGCCTCCCGATGCGTACGACCGGTCATGCACTGGAATCCGTCGTGCCGGCCTTCGGAGCCGACGACACTGCGGATAATCGCGCACTTGTCCATGACCTTCGCGAGCTTGGGGAACATCTCGCAGATCTCGATGCCCGGCACGTTCGTCTTGATCGGGCTGAACTCGCCGCGAATCTCGCGCGGTCCGTCGGGCTTGAGATCGAAGAAGTCGATGTGAGAAGGACCGCCGGGCAGGAAGATATTGATGACGGCCTTGTGCGAGCTGCTCTTCTTATTGCGCTTCTCCGCATTCGCTTCGAGCGCGAGGAGTTGCGCGAGCGAGAGACCTCCGCAGGCCATCCCTCCGATCTTGAGAAAGGAGCGGCGGTCGATTCCGTCACAGTGGCGGTCGGAGCCAGGATCGCTATTTCCGAGGACGGTCAGCATCGTGTGTTTTTCTTCCTGCTACGTTTTTGTACGCACGGTGTCCGCATCACTGTACGAATTCCAGGGGCGGAATCAAGCGAATCCGAGTGCTTTTCCCGCCTCCTGCGACGCTCTAAGTCTCAAATTGCACAGGTGATACAGCGGCCCGGGGGTTTCTGGGTGGCTTCCGGAAAGCCTCCGGTACAATGACGAAAAGTCGGCCAATACTGCTCGTTTCGAGGGTTTCCGATGACGTCTCTCCAGCCCAGATCGGTCGTCGCTCTCGCTCTCGCTCTCGCTCTCGCTCTCGCGGGTCTCTTCGGCAGCTCCGAGCTCGCGCGCGCCTGCGATTGCGGTGGCGGCACGATCGAGGAGGCCTTTCAGCTGGCGGATGTCGTCTTCGTCGGTCGTGTCGTCAGTGTCGAGCTCCGCGGACAGGAGTCCGCGATCAACCTTCTCGAGACGGAGGTGGTCTGGAAGGGGCCCGTCGCGGCCCGATACCACGTCGAGAGCGGTCGCTTCTCCGACATCTGCGGATACCGCATGGACGAAGGCGAGCGACACCTCATCTTCGCGACGATCCCGTTCACCGAAGCCGAGTGCGAGCACCCCTGGCTCTTCCTCGAGACGCACGACTGCACACGCAATCAGCCGGTGAGCGAGACCGTACCGCTCGTCGAGATGCCTTTCGAGCCGATCTGGACGCACCCGGGCACGGGGCCCTTCGCGACCGGACAGAGATTCCTACGCGGCGACGTGGACGAGAACGGCATCGTCAACATGACCGACTCGATCCGTCTTCTCGACCACCTCTTTCGCGGACGACAGCTGCGCCACTGCGAGGACGCGCTCGACGTCAACGACGACAGCCGGGTCGACGTCACCGATCCTGTCTTCGGGCTCAATTTCCTCTTCCTCGGCGGTCCCGAGCCTCCCGCTCCGGGCACGAAGGTGCCCGGCTTCGACGAGACGCCCGACGATCCGTTCGTCTGTGGTGATCGATCGACCTTCGAGTGTGGAGGACGCAGCGATTCGAATCTTCCCGGAGTTCACATCGAGCTCGTCGAGGCTCCGTGTCGATTGACGCTCGCGGAGGCGAGCGCGGGTGTCCACTTCGTCTACCAGCTCGTCGTCGAGGAGTCGCACGCGAACGTCATCTCCCGTCAGCTGGGGACGTGCCAGCAGCCGGGTCCGGGCGGCATGATGCTGTTCCCGACGATCGAAGGCCGTGACTCTCAGGGGCAGGACCAGCGGTACTGCCTCTGTGACCTCGGCAAGTGCTTCCACGAGGATCACGAGGCCGATCTCGAGCCCGGCACGTCGCTCGAGGTCTTCCGTTGGTGCGGCAAGAACTGGTTCGGCCCGTCCGACTTCGGCAATCCCATCGGTCCGGCGTTCCCGTCGGGAACTTACACCTTCCGCGTGCGCGGCGAAGGCGTCTGGACGGATGCCGAGGGCGTCGAGCGACGCTTCACGGTCTCGGCGGAGTACGACTTCGAGCTCGTGCGATAAGCGCTGGCACGATCACGACCGCGGCAGATGCGACGTACGGCAGGAAGCGAGCGAGCGGCTTGCCGGTGCTGCCCGATTCGTGTCCATGGAAGCCGATGGCGAGACCCGCGCCAACGAGAAGCGACGCGAGGATCGCCGTCGCTGGCACGCGCCATCCGAAGATTTTGAGGATCAACGCGGGTCCGAAAGCGGCTCCCATCGCGGTCCAGCCGAAGAGCACGCTGTCGAAGATCTTCTTCGAGCCGAAGAGCGCCACGGCGACGGCGGTCGCCCCGACGAGAAGGACGACGACGCGCGAGCGACGCATCTGCGTCTTCGCGTCCGATCCACCGAGTCCGGCGTCGTGCGCGATAGTCGACGCCGCGCCGCGGCGCTGGCTGTCCGCGGTCGCCATGATCGCGGCGCGCACGGCCGCGAGGGGGCTGGCGCCGCCGCCCGGGTGGGAGAGATCTTGCGTCAGTCGGAAGAAGATCGCCTCGGTGTCGGCGCTTTGACTTTCGAGGATCAGTCGTCCCGAAAGTCCGAGGACCAGCATCCCTGCGTAGACGAGAACGGCCCAGCCGATGGCGACTCGTCGTGCGATGCGAATCTCTCGACCCGGGTCGTCTGAGTCGCCCTGACGCATCGCCATGAACCGACTGACGACGTGCGGCTGACCCGGATAGCCGAGGCCGATCCCGAGAAAGCCGAGCGCGAATCCGATCGCTGCGATGCCGGTCGCACCCCGTGTCAAGCTCCAAAACCCGGGCACGTCGACCTCTCGCAAGCCTTCGACGAGACCGACCGGACCGCCAACCTCTACGAGCGCAGCGAGAGGAAGGAGCACACAAGCAATCAGCATCATCGTCGCTTGCACGGAGTCCGTCAGACTGACGGCCCAGAATCCTCCGAGGAGCGTGTAGAAGAGCACGACGGACGCGCCGATGAGGACACTGCTCGTGAGCGAGACGTCAAAGTTTTCCTCGAGCGACTTCCCCGCACCTTGAAACTGCGAGGCGACGTACGCGACGAGCGAGACCAAGATGACGAGCGAGGCGATCCAGCGAATCGCCTGTCCGACCGCCCCCGTCGCTCCCGTCGTCAGAACGTCGACCAAGGTGACCGAGTCGTTCGCGTGACTGAATCGCCGGAGTGCCGGAGCGACCACGTACCAGTTGAGCACGAAGCCGCCGACGCACGCCGGGAAGAGCCAGAGCGCCGAGAGTCCGAACTCGTACGCGGCTCCGCTGACACCGAGAAGCGTCCACACGGACGACGAGCTCGCCGACGCGCTGAGCGCCGCCACCCAAGGACCCAGTCCACGTCCACCGAGGAAGAAGTCGGTCCCCGATCGATTGCGTCGCTCCGCCCACATTCCGATGAGGACGAGGACGACTTTGTAGGCGATGAGGGTCGTGAGGATCGCGATCTGCGCAGACGTCATGCGCGCAGCATAGCGCGAAGCGGGCGTTTTTCAGAGTCGTTCGTACGCCGTCCGGTGAATCTTCGTGTCGGCCGGTCTGTCAGTTCGCGAAGTCTCGTGAACTACGCATCTTGCGATGCTTCGAATGCTTGTGTGTCGGAGAACCTTCCAAATCGTAGACGTCCATTTCGACGAGTCCCGAATCTGTACACCTCGGAGTAAGTCCGAGAGAATTCCCTGTCGTTGCAAAAAACTGACCGGTTTCGCAACGCGAGGTTTCCGCCGCGC
>CAYZGY010000779.1:0-4199 GCA_964478085.1 uncultured Planctomycetia bacterium | reverse complement strand
GAAAAGCGAGCGTCGGTGATCACGGCGACCTCCTTGCCGAAGCTCAGATATCTGAGCGCCGAAGTGATCTGGTACGTCTCCTCCATGCCCGCACCGAGTGGCCCTCGACACATCAGAACGAGCACGTCGCCTTCGCGAACGCAGTCCGGTCCCTGGCTGTTGATCGCCTCGATCGCGTCCGACTCGAGCGTGAAGACGCGCGCGGGGCCGACCTTTTCGTAGACGCCCGCGTCGCCGGGTCGATCTGGGTCGAACGTGACGACCGACGGATCGATCGCCGTCGACTTGATCACGGATCCTTCGGGCGCAATGTTTCCTGTCGGGAACACGACCGTGCTCGTCAGTCCGCGCTTGCGCGCACGATCGGGACAGAGAACGACGTCGCCGGGATCGACGCCGTCGCGCTCTTTCAAGAGCTCGCGAAAGCGCGTCCTCGCCGTAGACCCCTCCCACCAGTCGAGCACGCTTCCGAGGGTCGCTCCTGTGACCGTCTTGCACTCGAGACGCAGAAGTCCGAGCTCGCGAAGGTGCAGCATGACCTCCGGAACGCCGCCCGCGAGGTAGACTCGAACGGTCGGATGGCCGACCGGTCCGTTCGGCAGGACGTCGACGAGTCGTGGGACTTGACGATTGACCGCGGCCCAATCGTCGACCGTCGGACGACGCAGCCTCGCGGCGTGCGCGATCGCGGGAACGTGAAGCAGCAGATTCGTCGAGCCGCCGAAGGCCGCGTGAACGACCATCGCGTTGTGGACGGAATCGTCGGTGAGAATCGCATCGACGCCGATCTTCTCCTCGGCGAGTCGCGCGAGCGCGCGGGCCGAGCGCCTCGCCATGTCGAGCCAAGAAGGCTGACCGGACGGAGCGAGCGCGGCGTGCGGCAAGGTCAAGCCGAGCGCCTCAGCGATGACCTGTGCCGTCGCGGCCGTACCGAGGAACTGACAACCGCCACCGGGCGAAGCGCACGCGCGACAACCGAGATCCGCTGCTTCGTCGAGCGTGATCTCGCCGTGCGCGAATCGCGCGCCAATCGATTGGATCCTTCCTGCGTCCTCGCCGACCTCGGGTGGCAGAGTGACGCCGCCTGGCGCGAGGATCGCGGGTATCGGACCGTTGGCCGCCAGCGCCATCATCATCGCCGGCAACCCTTTGTCACACGTGCCGATGCCGAGCACGCCGACGCGCGTCGGCAGCGAGCGAATCAATCGTCGAAGAACGATCGCCGCGTCGTTGCGATACGCGAGGCTGTCCATCATGGCCGTCGTCCCCTGCGATAGCCCATCGCAGGGATACGTGCACGCGCCGGCGAACGGGACGCCGCCCAACCCCCTCAACAAATACGCCGCGGCGCGCGCCAGGAGTCCGACCTCCCAGTGCCCCGTGTGATAGCCCAGCGCGAGCGGCGTGCCGTCGGGTTCGCGGATACCGCCCTGCGTGCTCAGGATCAGAAACTGCTGCCCCGTGAGCGCCGACGGATTCCAGCCCATGCCGACGTTCTGGCTCATCGCGAAGAGATCGCCGCTCGGGCTCGAACGCAGCATCTCTTCCGTCAGCGGCAAAGAGCCTTCGGGCCCTTTCGCCTTCGTCTCGACGTCGAAACTCGACGCGTCGGCCTCGACAAGCTCGAGGAAGCGGGGATCAGTCGTCATCGTGCTGTTACTCTTCGCCGGGCCGTCGATCGTAGCCGGTCTGTTTCAGGAATCCGGGATTCGAAAGACGAAGGCGATCGATGAGCGATTCGCGAACCTGCTCCCAGGACTCATCGCCGGGAACGACGCGAACTCGGCCCGATCGAACGTCAGCCGCAAGCTGCTCTTCGTCGAACGGTTCCGCCGGAGCGCCGGCTCGCACCTCACGCTCCGAGATCGCCAAGACGTTTGCAGCGACCAGCGCACGAAACCGCTGACGTGGATCAGAGGTCGCGCCGACCACCTCCGTCGCGATGTATTCGCGCACGCTTTCGATCAGTTCGGCGAGATCAGGTTGTTCAGGCATGGTTTCCCGAGTGCTTTCCTACAAACCAGCGCGTCACATCTCGAACTCCGCGATCCGCTCGAACATCTCGAGCGCCATCTCCGCCGATCTTCTTCCGAGGCTCGCGAGCTCGACGCTGCGGGACTCGCCTGAAAGGTGTCGCCGTGCTTGTGTAAGGCAGCCGAGCGCCCAGCGAAAGTTGCCGACGATCTCCCAGTAGCTCAAGGCGTTCCGGTCGACGCTCCGGCCGCTCTCGGCTTCATACGACTCGAGGAAATCCTCACCGTCGGTGATTCCGGCGAAGCGATTCTGATCGACCCCGAAGCGCCAGTCGCGCACGAACGGCCAGGCGAGATCCTCGTGGGGATCGCCGATCGACGAGAACTCCCAGTCGAGAATCGCGCGCAGCCCGGTCTCATCGACGACGACGTTGCCGAGGCGAAAGTCGCCGTGCACGACGACGGGGCTCCCGCAGGACGGTGCGTTTTCGAGGAGCCAGGCGAGTCCGATCTCGAGCGCGGCATGGGAGCCCCGTACGCGATCGAGCTCCTTGCGAGCACGTTCGAGCGCGGCTGTCGCAGGGGATTCGCCGGACGCAGGCCGCATGAGAAAATCGAGCGGCTTCGGGTCGATCGCGTGAATGCGCGCGAGCTCGCGCCCCATTTTCGCAGGAAGCTTGGCGCGGCACTTCTCGAGATCGGGGCGAGCGACGATCTTTCGACCGATCGTCTCGCCATCGATGCGCTCCATGACCAGAAAGTCGCGTTCGAGGACGTCGGGGTCGCTCGAATGCCAGAACACACGTGGCACGAGAACTCCGCTTCCGTGCGCCGCATCGATCACGCAAAACTCTTCCGCCCGGGAAAGTGCTGTGTCGTAGATTTCGCCGCCGAGGTCGAGCCGGAGCACGTAGCGCCCGGCGATCTCCGTGTTCGTCGACTCGACGTCGAACGCCCAAGCAGCTCGCGATGCGCCACCCGCGAGCGATCTCGGCTCAGTGAGCACGAGCTTCTCCCCCGTCTCGCGCCGGAGAAACTCGGTCAATCGCTCTTGGATCTCTGCGGGTGTCACGTTGATTGAGCTCTCCTCGACTCCTATCATGCGGAGCGTCATGCTATCCGAGCTCGAGCAAGCGATCAACGCGCGCCGGCGCATCTACCTGCTGCGTCACGGCGAAGTCAGCTACTTCGACGAAAACGGCGAGCCTTACCGCCAGAACGAGGTGCCGCTCAACGACGAAGGTCGACGTCAGGCGGAAGCTGCGGCGACCGCTTTGGCCGGCGCTGCGATCGATCGCGTCGTCGTCAGTGGCCTGCCGCGAACCGTGCAGACGGCTGCGGCGCTTCTCGACCACCCCGACGTCGAATCGGACACGGTCGAAGATCCGCGCTAGAGCTCGCCGGCCGGTGTGGACGATCAACCCCTCGAGTATCGCGAGCGGCTCTTCACCCATTCGCTCCGCGAGAAGATCACGCGCGAAAAACGATTCCTCGGCGGCGAGACCTTCGGCGCGCACTTCGACCGAGTCATCCCCGCGTTCGAGTCACTCCTCGCTGAAGACACCTGGACAGAGATGGCCATCGTCGCGCACGGCGGCACGAATCGTGCGATCCTCTCGCACGCGCTGGGCGTCGGCCTGAACGTCTTCGCGGCGTTCGAGCAAGACGCCGGCTGTATCAACATCATCGACGCCGACCCGGACGGCTCGTTTCTCGTACGGCTCGTCAACTACTCGCCCGTTTCGGCGATCAAATCAGAATATCGTGCCACGACGATGGAGCGCATCTGGCTCAGCCATCTCGCGCCGAGACTCGAGCAAGAGCGCCACGCTTCGGGAGACGAATGATGGATCTCTTCCCCACCGAACGCGCGAAGCGATTCGCAGCGGACGTCGATGAGTTTGTACAGCGAGAAGTCATCCCGCTCGAGTCTCGCGCGATCGATGACGGACTGCCGACCGAGGTTCTAGCGGCGGCGCGGTACCGAGCGAAGCAACGATCGCTCTGGGCGCCACAGCTTCCGGCCGAATCAGGCGGGCAGGGGCTCTCGTTCCTCGAGTGTTGCGGCGCCCTCGAAGCCGCGGGCCAAAGCCTCCTCGGCCCTCTCGTCCTCGGCTGCGCGGCGCCGGACGAAGGCAACGCGCACACGCTTCATCTGGCCGGAACAGACGAGCAAAAATCGAAGTACCTCACGCCGCTCGCCGCCGGAGAGATTCGCTCGGCCTT
>CAYZGY010000778.1:0-4215 GCA_964478085.1 uncultured Planctomycetia bacterium | reverse complement strand
GGCCGCTGCGCTCTGTGAGAACTGGTCGAGACGCATCTCTCCGTTGATGTGGACGTCGAAGACGCGGCAGTTGCCGGACGAGTTCGCGGCGGCCATCGGATCGGCCGCCGGAGGACCGGCATCCTCGAACGCGGTCGCGTCACAAGGATCGGCAACTTCGGAGGCACAGCCTTCGCTGCAGCACGCTTCCATGAAGAGGAGAGCGACCTCGTATGTGCCGTTCGGGAGCGACGTGAAGCGGTAGTTGATGTCCGCGTCGTCCCAACGCTCGATGAGGAGGAGCGACTGGTCGGTCGGGTTCGTCTCGTCGAGCTGAAGATCGTCGCGAATGAACTCGTCCGACGTCAGATCCATCGGGTTGAAGCCGATGTTGAACGTCGCGGTGTGAACGTCGCCGGTCACGAGGTACTTGCTCGGGGCACCGGGTGCATCGCCGAGCCAGATGCGGCCCAGTGAATCCTCGGTCTCGGGACCACCGCAGTTGATGTAGAGCTCTCCGTCCCAGTCACAGACGTCCCTACCTTCGCCGAGAGCGGTGTCGCCACCGACGGGAAGGCCGTTTGCGGTCGAGCCGCAGAAGGAGTCGCCGACCGACGCGGCGATGAGCGAGTACGTGAGCGTGTCGCCGTCGTTGACGTCACCGACGAACGAGAGGACACCACCGTTGATCGTTCCCATCGAGGGGTTCTCGCCATCGACGCCATCGGGCAGGACCTCTTCGAGATCGACATTGGCGGGGCCTCCGTCGGCCACTTGGAACGTGATGATGACCTCGGCGTTGGCTTCGCAGTCGACTCCCGGGAGCGAGCGCGTCGCCGAGACGCCTCCGCCGGCACCCTCGAAATCGATTCCGCTCGGCGTCACCGTGATCTGCTCCTCCGTGAAGGGGCGATCACGACAAGCGTTCGGCCAGAGTCCGAGACGTGCGCCGCTTCCTCCGCCACCCTCGTTGTACGAGAGCTGGACGAGGTTGTCGCCGGGCTCGAGGAGCACGGCGTCCTGCGCGAAGTTCTGGATGGTGTTCGCACCACCCCAACCGCGTCCGCCCACGTGCTCCATGATGTTCACGCCGTTGAGAAAGAGCGTCGCCGAGTCGTCCGACGCGAAGCCGAAGAAGACTTCGAGGTCGTCGTCCGTGAGGTTCTCGATGTGGACGAAGAGCGACGAGCTGTAATTGTCCGGATTGCCATAGAACGCCTCGCCGTTCATGCCGCTCGGATCGCCCGGGTTACGCTCGGCGCCGTCCCAAAGGACGAGCTGCGTGACACCGCAAGCCTCCGCCCCGCGGATACCCGTCGTGATGTTGCCGGTCGTCCCGGCGGCGATCTCCGCACCCTCGAAGATTTGGTCGGGATCCGGTGGGCCGCCGTCCTGCGAGGCGTAGTCCTCGGGGAAAGCTCCCGCGAGGCCGCCGGCGCCGAGACCTTGATCCAGCGGAAGAGCGGGAATGAGGTACTTCGTCACCATGCCCATCGCAGGACCTTCACGCATGTAGGTCGCGAGTGACGGCGCGCTGGCGTCGAGGCGACAGTCCTCCGGCGGCTCGCCGTGATCGGCCGGATCGTAGCCGGTCGGATCGAGAGTGACGGGCAGTGTGAGAGGCCCTCCCGTGTCATTCTCGAAACGCCAGCGGAAGTTGTAACCACTGCCGTTCTCGTAGGTGTAGAGGGCGACGAGGTTCTTGCCCGGATCGAGCCAAACGCGAACCTTGTCGGCAAAGCCGGGATCACCGCGACAAACACCGTTGAAGTGCGCGTCGCGACCGTTGACGAGGACACGCGCCGAGTCGTCGGTTCCGACGGCGAGAATCACGCAGCGGCCCTGATCCTCTTCGTTGATCACGTACGTGTACGCGATGCACATCGTGTTGTTGACGTCGGCACCGAAGATGTCGGCGCGCTGCACATTGTAGAAGCCACCGGATCCCGTGACGCGAGCCAGCTCGAACGTCCCTTCCGCGAGGTCTCCGTTGAAGAGATTCGCGAGCTGGTCGGGGTTCATCTGATCGTCGATTCCCGTGACGCGCGGCGCGTTGCCGCCGAAGTCGGGCGCGAGCACGAGACCCTCGTCCGGGATGATGTTCTGATCCGTGATGGTTCCGTCGGCGTTGGTGATGTGGTCACCCATCAAGTTGGAGATGTCGCCGTTGATGCAGCCCGACCAGTCGACCTGGAGCGACGCCGTCAGGAGCACCTCGTCGATCGAGAAGCCCGGTCGGTCGCCCGGATCGTCATGCGCGGCGGGGTCGTAGCCGTTCGGATCCAAGGTGGTCGGGATCGCGATGGGCCGGAAGTTCTCATCCTCGAAGCGGACGCAGAAGTTGTAGCCACCACCGTTTTCGTAGGCGGTAACCATGAAGAGGTTCTTGCCCGGGTCGAGCGTAGCGATGAACTTATCGCCGTATCCCGGATGACCGCGACACGCGATCACGGTGTGCGCCTGGTGACCGTTGACGCGGACACCACCGGCGTCGTCCGACCCGAATCCGACGATGACGTCGCGCGGCTCCGCCGAGTCGTTGATCGCGTAGAAGTAGGCGACGCAGAAGGAGTCCTGAATGTCGCCGCCGTAGATGCTTCCGGCCTGGACGTCGAAGAGACCATCGGCGCGCGTGTTGGTGACGCGGACGAGATTGACGTCGCGTTGTTGATCGTCGATCACGACCGGATCGAGCCCGAAGCGCGTCTCGGCGGCCGGGGACATTCCGATGTTGATGCCGCTCGCGAGCGAGGTGTCGTAGTCGAGCGCGATCGACATGCCCTCGTAGGGAACGATGTTCGCGTCGTTGACCTCGTCACCCGTGTCGAGATCTTCGCCGACGATGTGCGGCCCTTCGATCTCTACGGGGGTCATGTTGCAGCCGTGGAGGCCGACATTCACCGCGCCGTCACCCGCGATCTCGAGCGCGGGCGTGATGAGGACCTCGGGGACGTACTCGGTGAGACCACCGGAGATTTGGGAATCGCCACCGACCGAGAACGTCGTCCCGCCGAGCACCGTCTCACCGGAGACCGAACCCTGACGCGCGACCCAGCCGTCCGAGCGCGTCAGCCGGTACGTGACGGCGCCCGCACTCATGTTCGTCCAAGAGATGCTACCGGCCGCAGCGACGCCGCCGCCCGTGATGTTGCTCGGCGTCCAACCCTCGTCGAAGGTCTCGACGATGTCGTAAGGCTGCCCGCCATTCGCGACGTCGACCGCGATGTTCGCGACGACCTCGCCGGGAGCGGCGCCCGTCGTGTCGATCGTTCGCACACCCGGGGCCGAGGAGAATTCGATGGGCGTGATACCGAACTCGAGCACGCCCTCTTCGTGAACGAGCGGACGGCAGTTCTCGATGTCGTTGAAGCGCAGACGGAATCCCCAGCCACAGCAGCCGTCCCAGAGCTTGACCTGGACGAGGTTGCCGCCGGGCACGAGCGTCGCGGGTGCGCTGTTCTGAATCGTTCCGGGTCCACCGGCGCCGCGTCCCGCGCCGACGGTGAGGACGGTCGCACGATTGATCCCGACGACGATACTGTCGTCACTGCCGATCTCGACCGTCGTGTTGATCGACTCGCCCGTCAGGTTGTTGACGTAGACCCAGGCGTAAGCCATGCAATCGTCCGCATTGCCCGTCAGAGCGTTGAAGTTGAGCAGGTCGCCGGCGGTGAGCGCCGAGACGATCTCGAGCTCGCCTGTGTCGAGGTCGAGCGGCATCGCGAGCTCGTCGAAGCCGAGGAGCAGCGGGTCGGCCGCGACCGCGGCGGCAGGGTTGACGTTTCCAGGGCAATCGCCCGCGTCCGTCACGGGAGCAGCGAGGCGCAGGCCGACTTCGGGAACGATGTTCGACTCGCTCGTCTCACCATCGCAGAGGTAGTCCGCGGCGAACCAGGCGGGGCCCGGATTGGCGCCTGATCCCGGAGCGGCGTCGTTGTGGAGGTCGGACGCGTGGTAGGCGTGGAGCACCAACCACTCGTCGACGAATCCTGCGGGCGTCGTACCAGCAAACGAACGTGTTCCGATGCAGACGCTCAAAGCGAGCGCGAGCACGGCGAGAAGATGCCGTCTCATGCGGTCCCTCCTGAGGAACGGAATTGCAAACGGTTTCTCGGAGACCCGGAGCCTGAGAAACCCTCGACACACTCCTTCTGAGCTACCGGGGCTCATCGTCCAAGATGAGCCCCGTCGAGTCAAACTCGCTGCGTCGGCTAACAGCCCGTTGAAGAAGTCGAT
>CAYZGY010000777.1:0-4216 GCA_964478085.1 uncultured Planctomycetia bacterium | reverse complement strand
GGAGCTCGATCGCCTTGCGCGAGTCCGGTCCGCGATCGACGAGATCGCCGGTCTGAATCAACTGCTCCTTGCCGCCGGTCCAGTTGCCGTCCCTGTCGACGAGCTCGAGTCGACGCAGGAGCTTCTCGAAGGCGCGGAAGTCGCCGTGGACGTCGCCGATGACGATGCGGCGCTCGTGCTTCTTGACGGGCTTCTTCGCATCCTTCTCGCCGTCATTCGGCTTGGACGGCTGATCGCCCGGCGAAACCTTATCGGGTGCTTGCTCCGGAACGTCCGCCAGCAGAGCGGCGGCTCCAAGAGCGAGAAGGAGGCTGAAGATGAGGGATGTAGCGGCGCGAAAGCTCATGGTTCTGATCGTTTATCGTCTCACGCCGACGGCTCACGAGAACAGAAATCTCCTTCGAGATCCGCAGCCGTCACTTCTTCGTGAGGCTCCAGCTTCCGTCGATGGCCTCGGTCAGGTTCTTCATCCGTGCGACAAAGCTCTCTCCGACGACTTCCGTCGGGCTCTTGACGGTCCCGTCGAACCGAAATACGCCAAGTGGCGTCACCTCCGCTCGAGGTGGGCTTGTTCCCCGTGATCTCCCCGACGATCGTCGGGAGTGAGGGACTGGAGCCCGACGAGGTGGACTGCTCTTCCGCTCGAGACGCGATGATCTCGACCTTGGTGGTCTTCGGGCTATTGTTCGAGATTTTCGTCTCGAGCGTCACGAGATGGAACATTTCGGGGCCACCGTTCGGATCGCCCGGGCGCCCGCTGCGGATCGTCAGTGTCCAGAGTCCGTTTTCGAGGGCGGAAGGCGCCGTCGCGTCCTTCGCAGGATCGTCCGGCTCCGCGCGGCATCCGACCAGCGCCATCAAGAGGACGGTGGTCGAGAGACCGAACGAATGTAGACGACACTTCGATCGAAGGTACATTGGATTCCGTATCGAGGTAGCGTGGGACAGGAGGGGCGACATGATTCGTGAGCTTGCCAAGGTCTCGGGCGGACTACTTCCTTCGGCTCTTGTCTTCTTCGTGTGCACGCTCGTTCCGCACGAAGGATACGCGCAATGCAGAGGTCTCGAATTCGTCTCGACGGCGACGACGTGGTCGACGACCGAGTGGACTTGGCCGGCTGCGCGCTCGTCAGTGTGTCGCTGCCGAGGGACGATTCCCAGCGCTTTCCCGGTTTGCGCCCGACGGACGGCCGGCTCGACGTTCAAGATTCCGAGTTCGTTTGGCTCCTCGTCACCACCGCCGCCGTGAACCCCGTACCCCTCGACGGGTGCGGTGGATCTCTTTCCTTCGCTCACTGCGCAAGAGCCTGCTTCGACTCTCCTCAGTGCCGAAGTCGTGTTCATCGGTCCGAAGGTCGAGCCGCCGCCTCCGCGGGCCGAGGTTCCGATGCTCGCTCCCGCATTGTCATTGCTGCTCTACGGGCTACTGCTTCTGGTGGGCGCCGCCGCGCTCTGGTTGCGCTCGCGAAGAACCTCGAATCACGAGTCTGCGTTACAGAAGCAATCCACCGTGTGATCGTCCATGAGCCCCGCGGCTTGCAGGTACGCGTAGATGATCGTCGAGCCGACGAAGCGAAAGCCGCTCTTCTTGAGATCCTTCGAGATGCGATCGCTGAGCTCCGTCTTCGCTGGATAATCCGCGAGCTTCCGAAACGAGCTCTGGATCGGCTCTCCGTCGACGAAGGCCCAGATGTACCCGTCGAAGCTGCCGAACTCCTTCTGCACGTCGAGGAAGGCCGCGGCGTTGCTGACCGTCGACTCGACCTTGAGGCGGTTGCGGATGATCTCGGGGTTCTCGAGGAGCTTCTCGAGGAGCTTCTCGATCTTCGCGCTGGAGAAGCGCTTCACCTTGACCGGGTCGAATCCCGCGAACGCTCGGCGGTAGCCCTCGCGCTTCTTGAGAATCGTCTCCCAGCTCAGTCCCGCCTGCGCGCCGTCGAGGGTGATCTGATCATCTCGAAGTGGAGACGATCGTCGTGCACGGGACGACCCCACTCCTCGTCGTGGTGCGCGGGCCCCCGCGGGGGCGCGCGGTGCCCCCAGGCACCGCGCGTCCGCGCGTTCTGCGCCATCAGGCGATCATACCAAAAACGCGGCGGTGAGGGCGTCATCTCACCGCCGCTTTTGCTTCTGGGAGTCGTACTTTCCGAACGACTACCGAGCGTATCCGACGCTCGGTATTCAGGGAGGGTTACCTGGTTCAGATTTTTGGTTTCGTTTCTCAGTTATCGAGCAGGCTCTTCGCACGCGACGCGAGAGTCTCGCGCGCCTCGAGCTTGACGAGATCGAGCCACGCGCTGCGAAATTCCTTCTGCGCAGCGAGTCGGCTCGCTTCGGAGCCCTTGGCGTTGTACTTGATGTTGGTTTTGAACAGCTTTTTGAGCGCCTCGTGCGCGAGCGAGCGGACGAACTCGTCCTGGTCGTCGAGGCTGTCGATCGCGAGCGGGGCACCGCGGTAGTCGCCGACGTCACGGATGATTCGCTGCACGGCGCGACGCGTCAGCGCGAGGGGGTGCGAGGCGGCCGGCTCGAGGTAGGCGATGACGCCCGGGCCGTACGTCTTGAGGTGCGACTCGGCGCGGACGCGGTTGCGTGTGCGCTGGCGGCAGAGCTCGCGAACGTGGTACTGCGCCTCGAGGATCGAGTCCGCGGGGAGCGCGTCGATCGGAAGGCGGAGGTTGCCACCCTTCTGCGCGTTCTCGATCGCGGCGTCGAGTTTCGCGTCGACCTTGCCGTCGATGATTCCCTCGAGAAGCTCGTGGATGATCTCGCGGCGGAGCTTCGCCTTGAGCTCTTCGATGAGCGCGGCGGGGATCTCGACCTTCGGCGTCGTCGGCGTCACGGGATCCTCACTCGGAGGAGGCGTCACGATCGTGCCTTCCTTGGCCTCGACCGCTTCGACCTCACCGCGATCGAAGCGCAGAACTCCGAGCTCACCGACACGGATCTTGATCGGCTCGTCGTCCTTCGTCGCCTCGAGGTTGCCGAGAACGATGCGATCATTCTTGAGCGTCACCTTGTGGGTCGTCTTGATCGGACCGGCGGCCGGCTCGACCGCGGGAACGAGTCCCGCTTCGCGCTCGCTGATCTCTCTCTGCGACTCGATGTTCGCCGTCGGGATCCGAAGCTCACCGCCACCGGGGAGCGCGAGGAGGACCGTTTCGTCGTCACCCGAGTCTTTCGGCCAACCGATGTACGACGCGGCGCCGTAGAAGTCGGTCTTCGCCTTCTTGAGCGTGACGCGCGTCAGCTTGCCCGTCGGCAGTGCTGCGGGAACGGGAAGACCTTCCTCGTCGCGGTTCTTGAACGTGCCTAGGTCGTTGGTGACCGATTTGCGCACGTCGCCGTTCTTGAGCAGCAGATATCCGCCGTTCGAGAACGTCACACGCGACGTGTCCTTCAGCTCGGGATCCTGAGCGATCTTGCCGTGGATGACGCCGCCGTTCTTGAGGTAGATCGTGTCGGCAGAAACGTTCGGAAGCGACTCCAAAGCGACACTCGTGACGATAAGGACAGCCAAGAGCGATCTGAGGATGGCTTTCATGAGACGATCTCCAAGAGGTCTTTCTCTCGTCGTTGCTTTTCTCTTCTTTTCCCTTCCAGGGGGTGGTCCGTCTGCCGATTTCCGCAGGCAGAGCGGCCGGGCATTGCGGGGCCGCAAGCCCCCAGGGAGCCCCGAAAGCGCTATTAT
Organism: uncultured Planctomycetia bacterium; assembly: GCA_964478085.1. Lineage (GTDB taxonomy): Bacteria > Planctomycetota > UBA8108 > UBA8108 > UBA8108 > CAYMLL01. The sequence continues at coordinate 525 of CAYZGY010000777.1, read as the reverse complement.
AGGGCTCGGCTTCGCGGATCTCGGGTCGAAAACCGCGGGCCTGCGAGAATCGTCGCGAGGTTGGGTGAGGGTACGGGAGCGAGCTTCTTCAACGGGCTGCTAAGCCGCGGGGGTGGGCCGAATTCGGACGCCGGCCGCTTGAAGCTCGTCTTTGATCTCCGGAATCGTGTATCCACCGAAGTGTACCATGCTCGCGATGAGCGCGGCGTCGGCTTCGCCTTTCGTCAGGACGTCGACGAGGTGCTGCGACGTGCCTGCGCCGCCACTGGCGATGACGGGAATGTCGACGGCGCGAGAGACCATCGACGTGATGTCGAGCTCGTAACCATCGCGCGTGCCGTCGGCGTCGATCGAGTTGAGGCAGATCTCTCCGGCACCGAGCTCTTCGGCGCGCTTCGCCCACTCGAGCGCGTCGATGCCGGTTCGTTCGCGTCCGCCCTTGACGACGATCTCGTATCCCGAGGGGATCGTGTCGGAGACGCCGACCTTGAGCGCGTCCATGCCGAGAACGATGCACTGGTTGCC
>CAYZGY010000776.1:3002-4216 GCA_964478085.1 uncultured Planctomycetia bacterium | reverse complement strand
GATCACGGCATGCACATCGGCGAGAAGCAGCAGTGGGAGAAGTTCACGCTCTTCGAGGAGTCGACGCGCGTGCCGTTCCTCATCGTCGCGCCGGGAGTGTCGAAGAAGGGCGGCGTTTGCGAGCGTCCCGTGAACTTGCTCGACATCTACCCGACCTTGAACGAGCTCTGCGGTCTACCGAAACGCGACGATCTCGACGGGGTCAGCCTCGTGCCGCTTCTCAGGCACCCGAAGGCGAAGTGGGAGCGCGCGTCGATCACGACTTGGGGGCGCGACAACCACGCCGCTCGTGGCAATCGCTACCGCTACGTCCGCTGGGCGAACGGGGAGGAAGAGCTCTACGATCACGAGAAGGATCCGGACGAGTTCGTCAATCTCGCGGACGAGCCCGAGCTCGAGTCCGTGAAGAAGCGGCTCCGTGCGTGGATGCCGAAGAAGAGCGCCGAGAGGGTACGCTGAAGCGTTCGGTCGACTCGCCGGCCAGTGGCTCCATGGGATTCGAGGCTACTGGCAGTGTGAGTACGTCTCGCAGCTCAATCGATCCGGAGTCACGTCGAATCCGCAGAGGTGAAAATCGCTCTGCGGAGCGGGTGCCCCGAGGAACAGGAAGTTGAGCAAGGAAATCGCGTCGGTGATCTCGACGTGGCCGCTGTCGTCCGTATCTCCACGAATGAAGATGTGAGTCTCGCAGTCGTCGACGATGCCGTTGAAGTTGTCGTCGTTGCCGCCTTCGGTCTCCATGTCGAAGATCGTGATCGTGCCGCTTCCGGTCGTCCCGAGGATGATCTGGGGGAAGTCGGGGTCGCCGCGGCCTCGGGTGATGTCCAGCACGTGGCCGAAGTCGAGAAAGACGCGGGGCTCGTCGCCAATCGGTGTCGTTGTTCGAACTCCCTCGGCATGGACGAAGGCGCCGTTGAGGGTCGCGACTTGCGTGTCGATGCGGAATCACACGTCTCGATCGAGCCTACCTCGGGGATGTCGAAACGGCCGCTGCGCTCTCGAAGAGAGACGCGTCCGTCCTCCGACGAGATCGCGGCGATCTCGCACTCATCAGCGAATCCGTCGAGGTTACGGTCGCTCAAGATCCCTTGGGCGACCTCTTCCGAGTCCGGGATGTCGTTCTGATTGCAGTCGATGAAGCCCGCCTGGGCTCGTGGAGCAGCGAACAGTGCCCCGATCGTGACGAGGAGGCAGACGAGGAGGCAGACGAGGAG
>CAYZGY010000776.1:0-2902 GCA_964478085.1 uncultured Planctomycetia bacterium | reverse complement strand
GACGAGGAGGCAGACGAGGAGGCAGACGAGGAGTGAGCGAAGATAGACGCTGCGCAGGGGACGGGAAGACGTGAACGGGTCCATCCTGCTCGATTCCTGCGTTGACGTTTTGGCTTCGGAATCGAGTATGGCCGAAATCGAGACGGCCTCGCAACGAAAGGCGAGCCCGCGGAACATTTTTTTCGCGGCTTTCTCGTTTCGTCGGGAGTCGCTCTCGGGTGACCATGAGTCTTCAGGAGCTCTTCACCATGATCGTGCGACTCATCTCGGTTCTCGTCTGCTGCTCGACCGCTCTCGCGAACGATTGGCCGCGCTTTCGCGGTCCTCTGGGACGAGGACTCCACGAAGACGATTCAGCGAGTGCGCGCGTTCCGACGAAGTGGTCGAAGACGGAGAACATCGACTGGGCCACTCCGATTCCCGGTCTGGGATGGTCGTCACCGGTCGTTCACGGTGACCGCTACGCTCTTCACGACAAGGGCTTCTTCGCCGCGTTCGACGCGAAGACTGGCGAGCAGATCTACCGCAAGCGCATCGCCCGTGGAGCGGGGGCGTTCTCGGCATCGCCGTGGGCCGTCGGGGACAAGATCTTCTGGATCAGTGAAGACGGCGAGACGTTCGTCGACGCGACGCCCGCGGTCGCGCACGGCGGCCATTTCATTCGCACGGCGAGCAAGCTCTATCGGGTCAGCCACACGGCGAGTGAGACGACGTTTCGTCCGCCGCCGTTCCAGATCGCCGACGGCTTCGAGATCGAGCTCGTCGCTGCACCGCCACTTGTCGAGCACCCGATGCTGGCGTGCTTCGACGACGAGGGGCGACTCTACATCGCCGAGAGCGACGGTCAGAATCTCAAGAAGGACGAGCTGCTCCGTCAGCGTCCCCGCTTCGTTCGCCGCCTCGAGGACGTCGACGGAGACGGGCGCTTCGATCGATCGAAGATCTTCTGCGATTCGATGATCATGCCCGAGGGAGCGCTCTGGCACGACGGCGCGCTCTACATCGTCTCGTCGCCGTACCTGTGGCGCCTCGAGGACACCGACGGTGACGGTGTCGCCGACAAGCGTGAGAAGCTGCTCGGCTATCTCGAGTTCGACGGACGCGCGAATCAACACGGACCGTTTCTCGGGCCGAACGGGCGACTGTTCTTCTCGGGCGGGCACTTCGGTGTCGATCTGAAAGGCAAGGACGGCAGTCGAGTCGGTGGCGGGCTGCGGACCGCCGGCGTATTCTCGTGTACGCAAGACGGCAGTGACGTCGAGGTCTTCGGTTTGGGTCCGATCAATCCGGTCGAGATCGTGTTCACTCCCGAAGGAGATCTGCTTTCGACGAACGCGATCTTCGACAGCCGCGGAGGTCGTCACGACGCGCTCGTCCACTGGGTCCGCGGCGGCATGACGACACGCGTTTACGGGCCCGCCTACCTACCCGACACGGGAGTCCGCTTGCCGCCTCTCAGTCGTTGGGGGCAGGTCGCTCCCGCCGGACTGATGCGCTATCGTGGCAAGGCCTTCGGACCCGAGTACGAGAACGACCTCTTCGCCTGTCAGTTCAATACCCGCAGGGTCGTGCGCGTCGAGCTCGAACGGCAAGGCTCGACGTTTCGTTCGCGCGACGAGGACTTTCTCGTCTCGTCGAGCGTCGATTTTCATCCGACCGAGATTCTCGAGGACGCCGACGGCAGCCTGATCCTCATCGACACGGGTGGGTGGCTCAGTTGGGGCTGTCCGTTCTCGAAGATCGCCAAGCCGCAGATCCGTGGGGCGATCTATCGCATCCGGCGCGCAGGCGCGGCGAAGGTCACCGACGGACGCGGTGAGAAGATCGACTGGGCCGAGATCCCGGCCGGGAAGCTCGTCAAGCTCCTCGATGACGATCGTCCGTACGTCAGGGATCGTGCGCGCGAGGTGCTCATTGCGCGCGGCGAGGACGTGCTCGAGCATCTCGGGCGTCTGAATCTTCTCAACGGGAGCGTTCGGCTGCGGCGCAATATCACGTGGACGATCTCGAGGATTCCCGGGGAACGATCGATCGAGCTCTTGCGCGGCGGGCTCCTGGACCCCGACGCGAGCGTTCGGCAGGCTGTGGTTCGCAGCTTGGGTTCGCGCGTCCGGTCCGACTCGAAGCTCGTAACTGCCATCGTCGAGGCTCTCTCGAGCTTCTTACGCCGAGATGTGCCTCCGGTTCGCGGCGCGGCGGCGACGGCTCTCGGAAAGATCGGCGACGCGCGCGCAGTGCCGGCGATCTTCGAGAGTCTGCAGCTCGACGACAACGACGCACATCTTCGTCACGCGCTCGTTGGGGCTCTCATCGAGATCGACGACGCTCCATCGCTTCGCAAGGGGATTCAGCATTCCGATGCGCGTGTGCGTCTCGCGGCGCTCACCGCTCTCGACCAGTCGGCGAGCGGGTCGATCGAGCAGGCCGACGTCGAAGCGCTTCTCGCGGATGCGAACGTCGGGGTCCGTGCGAGAGCGGTCGATGTCGTCCGTCGACGCGGCTTCGGTGACGCGGTCCGAGGAACGCTCTCGAAGCTTTTGCGGGATCGATCGAGCTGGGCCGAAGGTCGACGACAGGTCGAAGGAGTTCTCACGAGTCTCGGCTCGGACGACGCCATCCGAGCTCTGGCCTGGCAAGCGTTTGCACGACCCGACGAGACTTTTCGGGAGGCCCGCATCGCGATCCTGAGATCTTTCGAGCGCGGTGGGCACGTGCAGCTCGATGCCGCGACTGGAGCAGCGGTCACAGATGTCGTGCGGGGCGAAGACGCGGAGCTGATTGCTGCCGCGATCGAATTCCTCCGCGCGGCGCATCGTCCGGAGCTCGACGCAGCGCTCGTCGAGCTCAGTCGTCGTGAGAGTCGACCGATCTCCGAGCGCGTCGCAGCGCTCGCCGCCGGCGT
>CAYZGY010000775.1:2302-4218 GCA_964478085.1 uncultured Planctomycetia bacterium | reverse complement strand
GAACGATTCTCCCGAGAGCCCGCGCGCGCTGCTCGGGGAGCTTTCCGAAGGAGCGGTTCGATGAGATCGCTCGTCGGTCTCGTGCTTACGTTGTTCCTCGCGAGCTCCTGCACGTCGACGAATTGGCCCTTCCCCGAGGTCGAGCCGGGCGAGTCGCCGGAAGAGGTTCTCGCGCGACGAACTCGGCTTCCGAAGAGTCTTTACGCGGAGCTGACGATGAGCATCGACAGCCCCGATCGATCGGGCGTCTTCGAGTCCGTCGTCCAGTTCGTGCCGGCTCGCGGACTCAGGATGAGCGCCTTCAAGGACGTGATCGTCTCGACACGACCGATCTTCGACCTCGTCATCGAGGACGATTCGTTTCACTTGGCCTTCTGGGGAGAGGATGATCGTGTCGAGATCAGGTCGGGCGGGTCTGCCGAGGCGATGGAGCTCGATCCGGCCTTCGCGGCGATCTACGCATTGGGTCCGGGATTGTTTCTTCCGGGGCGCAACGTGGGGGCGGCAGCGAGGAGCGTGGAGCGCAGCGAGGACCGCCGAACCATTCTCCTCGGTGGCCGGTGGGTTCTCGATGCCGAGACCTTCGGAGTGCGTCGGGCGGTGATCAGGAGTCGAGGCCACTCGAAGGTCGAAGTCGACTACTCGAGCTATCGTGGCGGCGGCGAGAGGTTCTTTCGCGAACGCTTGCGTATCAGCGCCGAGGAGGGCGGGCTCGTGATCGAGGGAACGCTCGATGATCTCGAGCTCGACGTCGATCCGGATGAGCTCGACTTCGAGCCGCTCGAGGAGGAGGAGCTCGGCGAGCTCGAAGGAGCCGAGTCGTGAGCCGACTCACGCTCGGACAGCGGTGTGCGCGATTCGCGTGGCGGCGACCTTGGCTGACTCTCGGGATCTTCGTCGGTCTTGCGGCGCTCTCGGTCGACTCGGGACTCGGCATGCGATTCCACGCACGCATGTCCGATCTCGCGCCGAAGGAGCTATCGCAGACGATCTCGCAGCTTCGCAGTCGCTTCGCCGTCAGCGACGAGCTCTTGCTGCTCGTGTCCGTGCCCGAGGGAAGCGCGCACGACGCGTCGTGTCTCCTCGACTTCGCGGGACGCCTCGCGACGCCGTCGGACATTCTCGAGGTCGTCTACGAGATCGGTGACCTCGAGGCGCTGCTGCGTTCGGAGGAGTTTCTCGAGATCGCGCCGCTCTTCACGCCAGAGGGCAGTGCGGGGGAGCTCGACGCGGTCTTGACGCCCGCTGGCATCCGCGAGACCCTGCGCAAACAGAGCCTCTTGATCGAGCTGCCCGAGGCGAGCGAGGCGATCGAGTGGCTCGAGATCGATCCCCTCGAGTTGCGACGCTTCGCGATCGCGCGATGGAGCGCCGGCACGGCGGGCATGAAGTTTCAGAAGGGCTCGCGCGCGTTCTTGTCCGAGGACGGCCGCTCCTTGCTGATCCGCGTCCGTGCGACCGGCCTGCGCGGAGTGAGCTCGTCGATCGCGCGGGATCTACTCGCGGTGGTCGATCGGATGCTCGAGACCGCGCACGAGGAGCACAGCTCGTCGTGCCCTCATGGGGCAAAGGAGCGCGTCCGCGTCGAGAAGACCGGTGGAACACCGCTCGCGGAAGAGAGCGAACGGTTCATGCGCCGTGACCTGCAGATCAACATCGGTCTCTCGGTCGTCTTCATTCTCATCGTGCTCTTCGCTGCGTGGAGACGAGGATCGCTCGTCTTGCTCGCGGCCGTTCCGGTCGGCTGCGGCATCCTGATCGGCTTCGGGCTCTACTCGTTGATCTCGCGTGAGATCGTCGTGCTCGCGCTCGTCTCGGGGGCGGTGCTCGCGGCGCTGGGAATCGACTTCGTCATTCACCTCCTGCAGCCTCTGCGCGATGAATCGGGAGCCGTGACAGAGTCGCGCATGGTCGAT
>CAYZGY010000775.1:0-2292 GCA_964478085.1 uncultured Planctomycetia bacterium | reverse complement strand
GTGCAGCGATCTCTCGTGCTCGCGGCGAGCTCGACGATCGTCGGGTTCCTCTCGTTCGTCTTCGTGTCGAGCGGATTCTTGCGCGACATGGGCGTGCTCACGGCTTGCGGGATCGCCGCGTGCCTCGTCTCCGCGATCTTCGTTCTTCCAGCTGTCGTCTCGCTGTCTTTGTCGAAGCCGCGGAAGAGGGATCCGGAGCGTCCGCCCAGGATGCCGAGAGCGCCACTCTCCTCTCGGCTCGGAAACGTATCGCTTCGACAGCGGCGTGTCGTGCTCGTCGGCGCGGTCGTGGTTTCGATCGTCTCGGCAGTCTCGCTGTACCTGTCGCCTCCCGAGATCGCGACGGACCTTCGCAAGGTGCACGCGCGAGGCTCCGAGGCTCTCGCGACGCAGGATCGGCTCGGCGAGGTTTTCGGGGCCTTCGACGACCCCGTTCTGCTCCTCGTTCGCGAAGAGTCGAGCGTCGAGAAGTTGTCCGACGGTCTGGCTCGACTCGATCGCGAGCTCGAGAAGCTTCGTACGAGCGGAGCGATCACGGGCTGGTCGTCCGTCTCGAGGCTCGTGCCTTCGCCGGGTGAGCAGAAAGCCGTTCTGTCTCGCACGCGAGCGATCGATGGTGAGTCGCTGCTGCATTCGTTCGAGCAGGCGCTCGAAGAGGAGGGCTTCGCGGCCGAGGAGTTTCGACCCGCGATCGAGCGATTCGGGCGCTTTCTCGAGCGCAGGGAGCCGATCGGGCTCGAGGAGGTCGTCTCGCTCGGTTTGCGCGACGAGATTCTCCAGCAGCTCAGCATCCGAGCCGACGGTGTCATGGCCCTCGTCTCCGTGCGTGTCGGTGAGACGCTCTGGGAGGCCGATCGGCGGGATGCGCTTTTCGCGCGGCTCGATGACGCAGCCCGAACCGCGAACGTCGAGTGCGAGATCTCGGGGCTTCACGCCTCCTCGTCGAACTCGGCTCGTTTCGTCGTCGGGCATTTCATCCAGGCGGTCTCGCTCGCGCTCGGGTCGGTCGTACTCCTCGTGATCGTGCTCTTTCGACGGCTGCGACTCATCGTGGCAGCTCTTGCGCCCGTCGTCCTCGGCAGTCTCTGGACGGCGGCGATTTGGAACGCCTGCGGGTTTCAGATCCACTTCATGAACGTCGGGATCCTTCCGATGATCCTCGGCATCGGCGTCGACGATGGGATCCACCTCGTGGCACGATTCACGCAGGCCGGGGAACCGACCTCGAGTCCGCGGGATCGCGCGACGGAGGTGCTTCGAACGACCGCGCCGGCGGTCGTCTTGACGACGCTCACGACCCTCGCCGCGTTCGGAACGCTCGCGACGTCGACGACGCGCGGGCTCGCGTCGGTGGGGATGCTCTCCGCTCTCGGTGTGTCCCTCTGCCTTTTCGCGTCGCTGACGGTTTTGCCTGCCCTGCTCGCGAGCGGTCGCGGTTATTCTGAGTCGTCATCTTTCCATGGCGACCCGTTCTACTGATCGTTTCCGCGTTGATCTTCGAACCCTCTGGAGTCAGCGCGGATTCGAGTAACGCAAAGGACTCTGCGCTCGAGACCTACCTGACGGAGCTCGCCAAGCGCTCGGGTGACGTGACGGCACTCCGAGTGAGGTTTCGCCAGGAGAAAAAGCTTCGCCTCGTGCGACGACTCCGTGTCTCGACGGCGGAGCTCGTCTTCTCGAAGGGGCGTCTGTCGGTCACGACTCGTGGAAAATCGGGTGGCGTCGACAGCCGTCTGCTGATCTCCGGGGGCGAGCTCAAGATTCTCTATCCCACGCTCAAGAAACTGGAGGTGTATCCAGTCGCGAAAGATGGAGCGAGTGCCGGGGCCGGCACGACCGGCGGGGCCGACGTCGGGCGCCGGGCGATGATGCCGCTCTTCAGCGGTGACTGGAAGTCGCTCTCGAAGGACTTCACGATCTCGATGACGGAGCGGAAGCTCGAGCCGGACGGCAGGGCCGAGGACGCGGTCGTCTTGACGCTCTTGCCGAAGTCGAAGAAGGCCTCCGTCAAGAAGCTCGAGGTCGTCCTCGTCGACTATCGCATCCGAGAGTACGTCCAGATCGAGCGGCGCGGTGATCGCGTGCGCATGCAAATCCTCGCCTGGGACGGGAAGGCGAAGGTCGACGACAAGGAGTTCGAGCTCGAGGTACCGAAGGAGACGAAGGTCATTCGCATCGGTACGTGAAGCTACCGGGAACTCGACCCTACCAGCTCCCGAGAAGCGAGCTCGAGCGTAGTGTCGATCCGGTTCCTCCGGGTCGACGCGGAGGTCGAGCCACGCGGCGCATCGC
>CAYZGY010000774.1:0-4218 GCA_964478085.1 uncultured Planctomycetia bacterium | reverse complement strand
GAGAAGCTCGTGCGCCGTTACCTCGACTCGCCCCAGTTCGCCGAGCGCTGGGCCCGCCATTGGCTCGACATCGTCCGCTTCGGTGAGACGGACGGATTCGAGCGCAACGATCCGCGTCACGATGCGTGGAGATACCGCGATTGGGTCATTCATGCGATCCGGTCGAACATGCCCTACGACGAGTTCGTGCGTCTGCAGATCGCGGGAGACGTGCTTCGCCCTGACGATCCGATCGCGGTGACCGCGACAGGATTCCTGACTTGCGGTCCCCACGACTGGATCGGCAACCGGCTCGGAACCGAGAGCATGAGACAGACAACGAAGCAGACCGAGCTCGGCGATCTCGTCGGCTCGGTGACGCAGACCTTTCTCGGCGTCACGGTCGACTGCGCACGCTGTCATGACCACAAGTTCGACCCGATCACCCAGCGAGAGTACTTTCGGGTCGCCGCTGCGCTCGGCGGCGTCGCCGGCGGAAGTCGACAGAATACGACGGCCGAACTCTCCGCAACGTCGAAGGAGAGCATCGCGATGCTCGACGACGAGATCGCTGAGCTCGATACGATCATCGCACGCACGAGCGAATCGGTCGGCGACGAGCTCGCCGCCGTGTACGCCCCTCCGAAGGAAGACGCCGCGGCGAAGCGCAAGGCGGAGAATTCGCTCGCGTATCGTCAGATCGTGCTCGAAGACAAGCCGCTCGCGTACTGGCCCCTCGACGAGCCCGCCACGGCCACGCAGGCGGAGAACCTCGGAACGCTAGGGGAAGCTGCGCGAGGCACCTACGGAGAGAACATTCCGCGCGGTGTCCCGTCGATCGTCGACGAGGCAGGCACGGCAGCGACGCTCAGCGCCGGGACAAAAATTACGACGCCGCCCTTCGAAAAGCTCGAAGGCGGAACAGGATTCTCCGTCGAGTTCTGGATTCAGCTGACCGGACCGGCCCCGGGCGGATATCAGGCCCTCGTCGGCGACGGCGTCTCGGGCGAAGACTTCTGCCTCATGGTCTACCTGATGGCGGGACAGATTCGCGCGCACCTCCGTACCGAAAACGGAGTTCGCGCGGTCGACAGCATACCGTCGCTCCCCCCGGATCGACCGTTTCACATCGTCACGCGCTGGGACGCGGAAACGGGGAAGCTCGAGATCTTCATCGACGGCTCGGAGGTCGAGGTGACCGAGTCGATCGGAAAGCTGCCCGAGACCGGCAAGCCGGTGAGCACGGCCAACCCGATCTACATCGGCGCGAACGGGCGCGGCACACCGGGGCCGCCGGCCGTTCTCGACGAAATCGCGATTTACGATCGCCCCCTTCCCGAAGAGCGCATCCGCCTACACGCGCGGTCGGGTGGAAAGACCGTCGTCGAAGAATCTCGTTGGGACGCACTCCTCGAACGCCTGGAGGACCCGGTCCTCGATCGCGCCGGCAAGATCTTCGACTTGCAAGTCGTACGCAGCGCGCTCGAGCTCCAGAGAAAACTGGCGAGCATCGGCTCGACTCATGCGGTCACGCCGAGCCAGCCGAAGCCGTTTCACGTTCTCGCGCGCGGCGACTTTCGACGCCCTGGCGCGATCGTCTCGCCGGGAGGTGTCCTCGCCGTCGGCGCGTCCTTCGCCGAAGCGAAGGCGCACGATTTCGGACTCGCTCCCGATGCACCAGAGACCGAGCGACGTAAGAAGCTCGCCGAATGGATCGCCGATCCGCGCAACCCGTTGACCGCGCGCGTGATCGTCAATCGCCTCTGGCAGTACCACTTCGGCGTCGGTCTCGTACGCACGCCGAACGACTTCGGAGCGAGCGGCGAGAAACCGTCACACCCCGAGCTCCTCGACTGGCTCGCACGGCGGCTCGTCGCGAACGACTGGAATCTTCGTCACATTCACGAGCTCATCCTCACGAGCACGACGTACCGACAGTCCTCGCAGCGACGCCTCGACGCAGAGAAGATCGATGCCGAGAATCGGCTGCTCGCACGGATGAATCCGCGCCGCCTCGAAGCCGAAGCGCTACGGGATTCGATCCTCGCGGTCGCGGGCCGGCTCAATCCGCGAGTCGGCGGAAGGAGCTACCTCGACTACGACATCAAGAAAACCGGCGCCACGTACCTCTTCACGGCACGTGAAGTGAATACTCGCTTCGAGCGAAGGTCGATCTACCGAACTTGGGCGCGCTCCGGGACGTCGACGTTTCTCGCCGCGTTCGACTGCCCCGACACGGCCGTACGATCGCCGAGGCGCACCGTGACGACGACACCGACGCAGGCGCTCGCCCTCCTCAACAGCCCCTTCGCGAACAAGCACGCGCTCGCGCTTACCGCGTGGGTCGAGCGAGAGGTGGCTCGCACGAGACGTGACCGCGTCGTCGTCGTGTACGAACGAGTCCTGCAACGATCACCCGACGCGACGGAACGATCACTCGCCGTAGATTTTCTGCGAGAGAACGACCTCGTCGACTTCTGCCTCGTCCTCCTCAACAGCAACGAGTTCCTCTATGTCGACTGAGAGCTCCCACTTCTCTCGACGTGACCTCCTGGGTGGCCTCGCGACCGGCGCGACGGGTATCGCGCTCGCGAGCCTCCTCCAGCGAGACGGTCTCCCGGACGCCGAGGCGCGGTCGCTGCAGGCGGAACGCGCGAGCGCGTCGGCGAAGGCCAAACGCGTCATCCACATCTTCTTCCAAGGCGGCTTGAGCCAGGTCGACTCGTTCGACTACAAACCCGACCTCGAGCGTTTCCATGGCAAGGAGATCCCCGCGGACGAGAAACCCGATGTCTTCGGCAAGAAGATCGGCCTCGTCCATCGACCCTTTTGGAAGTTTCGTCGCTACGGCGAGAGCGGGCTCTGGGCCTCGGACCTCTTTCCGCACCTCGCGCGCCACGTCGACGAGTTCGCGTTCGTCCACTCGATGACCTCGCCGAGTGGCAATCACACGCCGGCGACCTACGTCGCCAACTGCGGGTTCAACGAGATCGGCTACCCGGCGATGGGCGCGTGGCTGAGCTACGGCCTCGGCTCACTCAGTGACGATCTACCGAGCTTCATCGTTTTCGCCGATCAGCGCGGCTTGCCGGCTGGAGGCGCGAACCTCTGGGGCAACGGATTCCTTCCCGCGAGGAGCCAGGGCGTCCTCTTTCAAAGCAAAGGGTCACCGATCGCGAATCTCGCCTCGAGCCGCGAGATCAGCGATTCGACAAGTCGTGCGCGCCTCGCTCTACTCGAGAAAATCAACCGCCGGCATCTCGAAGCACGTGGTGGCAGCGATGCGCTGAGCGCTCGCATGAAGGCCTACGAGCTTTCGGCGCGCATGCAGCTCTCGGTGCCTCAGGCGCTCGACGTCGACGGCGAGTCCGAAGAGACCAAGACGCTCTACGGTCTCGACCGCGCGGAAACGTCCCAGTTCGGTCGCGTCTGCCTTCTGACTCGCCCACTCCTCCAGCGCGCCGTCCGCTTCGTGCAGCTCAGGTCCGGCGCGACGCTCGCGCAGCCGACCTGGGACTCGCACGGAAACCTCGAAAAGGATCACTGGCGCGAGGCCGTCCGCATCGATCGACCGCTCGCAGGGCTGATCTCCGACCTCCGGCGACGCGGCCTCCTCGACGACACGCTCCTCGTCTTCAGCACCGAGTTCGGGCGCACGCCCTTCACGGAAGTCGAGAAGGGCAAGCTGGGCTCGGGACGCGACCACAATCAGGCAGGCTTCACGACCTGGCTCGCGGGCGCCGGAGTCCGAGGCGGCACGTCGTACGGCAAGACCGACTCGCTCGGCTTTCGTTCCGTCGAGAACGTCGCGACGGCGCACGACTTCCACGCGACGATCCTCCACCTTCTCGGCATCGACCACGAAGAGCTCACGTACTACCACAACGGATTCGAGCGACGCCTGACGAACGTTCACGGGGAAGTGATCCACGACGTGCTGGCGTAGTCGGGGTAGAATCGGGGATGGGGAATTCGCTGAAGGTGAGGGTCACCATGCGCAGGAACGTCTCGACATCGCGGTACGTCGTCTGTCTGCTCGCGGCAGTTCTGATTCCGACCGCAGCTCACGCCGAGCTCGTCGGTTGGTGGACCTTCGACGGCCATCTCGACGACGCGTCGGACTTCGAGAATCACGCGACGGCCCCCGCTCCAGTCTTCGAGGACGACGTCCCAGAGGTCCAAGCCGGTGGGCAGTCTCTTCGCTTCAATGGGTCGTCGGGAGTCGAAATCGCCGCGTCC
>CAYZGY010000773.1:0-4224 GCA_964478085.1 uncultured Planctomycetia bacterium | reverse complement strand
AAAGTGCTCGACGTAGGCGCTCAAAGCCCTGCGCAATGACGCCTCGCCGAAGAGGATGAGCTTCGAGAGGCACTCCTCCTTCACGGATCTCACCCATCGCTCGGCGTAAGAGTTCAGGCTCGGACTCTGCGCGGGCAGCTTGATTGGCTGTACACCAGCCGCGGCGATCGTGTCGCCAAACTCCTCGCAGTACTTACTGTCGCGATCGTGGATCAGATAGCGACTGTCGATGAGGAAGCCGTCAGCGACCATCGTCACGTTTCGGGCGACTTGGGTCATCCAGCTCTCATTCGGGTGAGGCGTCACACCGGCGATGTGGACCCGCCGCGAGGCGACGTGCATGAAGAAGAGGACGTAGGAAGAGGACGCAGTACGTGACGAGGCCGGCCCTTGTCCACACCTCGGTTGTGAAGAAGTCCGTTGCCGCCAGGACGTCCTTGTGCGAGCGGATGAACTCCCTCCAAGTCGTTGCCGGGCTGTCTGCCACGACATTCTGGATTTTTCGCACGAGCTCCCGCGCTCCAATCCGATGAATTCCTGAGCCAAGTATCCAGGCGTCTCCGCAATGAGTGGATCGCACTGACTTCCGCGGTCACCATCGTGGCATGCCCACGGCCACGCGAACTCAACGAAGCTACGAGCGTCGCCTCCGAGACGTGGACATCGCGGAGGCCGACGCTCGTTTCCAATCCCAGGCGCCCCCCACCGAACCAGGGGCCTGAACATCCGACGACCTAGTCCAGCGTGACGGCCTGGTCTCGGACCTCGAAGGACGAGCCGTCTGGATTGATGACCCGGACCGTATGCTCGTTGGGCACGGGGAAGCTCGCGATTGGGGCGACTTCGCCCGGCATCGTTCCCATGAACAGCTCGGCGACGCCCGCGGCGCCAGGACCTCCGAGCATCAGGGCGTAGTAGAGGAGCGCGTCGAGCTCGACCGCGGTCAACCAGATCGCGTCGCTGCCGGTAGGGTTGGCTGCGAAGAGCGGCAATCGCAGAGTCTGCTGTCCCGCGCCGGCGATATCGAGCTCCAGGATGGCTCCGTGACGAATCCCGTCGCCTCGGACGCGCAGTCGGCGAGGAGGCTCATGGCGCAGTCCCGTGACGCCGAAGGAACCGTTCAAGGTGTTCTGCATCAGCCGCAACGCGCGTAGATCCAGTGGTGTTTCGGTGATAAGAAGCTCGGGTGTGAAGTTCCCGGGCAGCGGGCCGAGGAAGCCATCGTACAGGAACTCCTCGAGGGTCATGGGGGCGATTCCGTCGTCGGGGATGTAGTTCAGGGCCAAAGGCATCGTGGGGATGTCCTGGTAGGCCGTGTTGCTCGCCATCGGCAGAAGCTCCAGAGACGTCGGAGCTCCCGCGCCGTAGTCCAGGGGAGCTCCCGCTGGATGGGCCAGGCGACGCTCGCTACCCAGGGGGGTGCAATGGAAGGCGATGTGGTACGCGGGGTCCGCGGGATTCAGCATCGCCAGAAGCGCAGGCCGGCTCAGGGCCGTTCCACCGGCGAGGGGACGGTACGGTAAGCCGGTGTCGTACAAGGTGGGGTCGAACCAGTATCCCGCGACAAGAGGAGCCGTGTTGCGGAAGACATGAACAGCGATTCCCACGTTGCCTTCGAGGGCTTGATCTTCGAAGAGCTCGACACGGGGGAAGTCTCCGGCATCGTCGCCAGCGTCGGTCATGCCCACGCCGGGAGCCACTCCGGTGTCAAACTGGCGCACGAAGAACCCGCCTTCCGGCGAAGGGAAGTTCGCCGTAAAGGTATCGATCGTGAGAATATCGGCAGAGGGAAGGTCTTCGTGCAGCAGTCCCGTTCCATAGAGAAGCAGAGACGGGTTGGCAGCCACGCTCAAACCCAGGAGCGGAACGTAGCGGCCTTCTTTCTGTCGAATTCCTCGGAGCGCCGCGGTTTCCCCCGGCTGATCGAGCACGAGCTCCTGGTTGATCTTGTTGTTGCTGCCCTCGGGGAGGAAGTGGCACTGAATGCAAGACCGACCTGGGACATTCACCTCTCCGAGGAAATCCTCGATGCCTTGGACGACATCCGTTTGAGCCTGAATCCCCGTGACCGGGCCGATTCCAGGGTCCGCGCTGGGGCTGTCCGAGATGAGCCTGTCCTTGGACTGTTCGGGGTTGGGCGGGTATGCGACGGAGTTGATGAAACGCGTGAAGACCTCCATGTCCGCCGTGGACACTTCGAAGTCGAGACGGGTGGACGGAGGAGCACCGACGGTCGTATCGATCCTCCCTCCCATGAGCGCCTCGAACGCGCCGAGGAAATCGTTGAACGTTTCCCGATCACCTCGCCAGTGGTACGGGGCGTTCGTGAAGTAGTCCTGGGAGTCCGGCCCCGTTTCGTAGTTCACGAGCCCTTGGAGGGACTGAGTGACCATGAGCCCCTTGTTCAAGGGGAAGCCGTTGTCGTAGTAGTCCAGGAATGGACCGAGATCCGACGAGCCCGGGAAGGTCTCGATTCCTCGAACCAGATTCTGGGCCAGATCCGAGTTTCCATCGGAGCCACCGCCGAACGTGCTGAGGTCCCAGGTGAGACCATCCAGGCGTGCATCGATGTGGCAACTCGCGCAAGAGACGAAGCCGGTCCTCGAGAGCCGTGCGTCGTACAGATAGCGACGACCGTCGCGGATGTACGTCGGTGTCGGGTCCTGCATGGAACGGCGAGCGACAACCTGTTCGCTCGCCGCATCGATGGCGACGATCGAGTTATCGACACGGTTGAGGATATAGAGGAGGTCGTCTCCCGAGCCGTTGACGTCGTAAGCCAACGCCAAGCCGCGCGGGCCGGCGAAGCGGTGAGGGCCAACTCTGAACGGCTTGATTCCGATCGTACGGACGATCCACTTCTCAGGTGCTGCCCCCAGTTTGGTGACGATCCCGAGCCGATCGGTTCCAAAGCTCGTGAAGAAGACGCGCAATTCGTTCGCGCTGTCGAGATAGCCCACGACGTCCATCGGTTGTGCTACCGCGGCACGTGGCCCAACAGGTCTGTTGACACCGGATCGCATGTTCAAATCGCGCTGCCCGACGATCGTCAGATCGGGATTCTACACGGTCAGGAAGCTGCCGACGAAGCCCGTCGGGACATTTCGAGCGTCCACCTCGCCGACGGGAGCAGGATCCGGTCGTGAACCGCTGACCGCGAGGATGAGCGAACCCGACGGCGTGTCGATCGACGTCATGTTGAAAGGGGTCGTTCCCAATCCTGCGAATCCGAGATTGAACTGTCCGACGTTGCTCGACGCGCTTGTACGCAAGATGTCGAACCCTGTCGTTGTGCCGATGGGCGCGCCGCGGCTACCCATGACGTACATCTGATCGCTGATGCGCGCGATCGTCCGAGGTTGGGTCAATGCCCGACCTGCGGCCGCGACGTCAGGGTTATCGACAAGCAGGGTCGCAGCGACGTCGTTCGGAGGTGGCGTGCTCGAGCCCATTTCCAGGACGGGGGATGTGAGAAGCTCGAGCGTGTCGGCCTCCAGGTAAGCCAGCCCCGAACTCGTCGCGAGGGTCACCGCGATCAGGGTCCGCTTTGAGAGCTCCAACACAGCCAGGTGCATCGGCTCGTCATCGACGTTTTGCGTCCCGATCGCACGATAGCCAAGACGCCCGAGAGAATTCGACGAAAGCTCGACCATTGAGATCGAGTCGCCCACGAAGTTGCACGAATAGAAATAGCCGGAAGTCGCGCTCGTCGGACGCCAGACGACCGAAATCGGCTCGAGATCGACGGGGATACGCATCTCCAACTTCAGATTGGAGCCACGACGCACTTCGATGGCATTGTCCGGTGTGTTGCAGGCGAGCACGTAATGAACGCCACCCAGCTCGGCCACCGTTATGGGCTTCACCTGCGGCGATTCGAAGTTCATGTAGCCGGTAGCGTCGCCGTTGTCATCCAGCCCGGTTTGAGCATGTCCCAGAGAGGCCAGCAAGGGCAGGAAAAGGGCGAGCACGAGACAGACGAGCTTCATGGGAAAACCTCCAAGTTGTTATGGAATCTCCAGGCCGTTGAGACCGTCCGGTCGAGTCGACAAGAAGACGATTCTCATTCAAAGAGGTTCAAGAACCTGAAGAAGGCGCGAAAAAGCGTCGAGGTGGGCTGCTGTCGTAAGAAGCCGAACGCGGTCAACGCGCGGTGGCTTCACGAAGCTCCCGAGCTTTCCGCCCGGTTGACGACGGTACGAAGAACAGGCCGGAGTCCCTTTG
>CAYZGY010000772.1:0-4227 GCA_964478085.1 uncultured Planctomycetia bacterium | reverse complement strand
AGCGCCGACCACTGAAAGTCGAAGATATCGCCGTTGAGGACGAAGAAGTCGGAGGCGCGGGCGCCCTCGTCGAGCGTCGCGCGGACATCGGCGTGGGCTCGGTTCGTCAGAAGGTGGAGGTCGGAGACGACGTGTCCTCGCATCGCGCGTACCTGGATTCGTGGTGAGATGGTCTTCACCGGGCGGAAAGCAAGGTGTGTGCCATCGCGAGAAAGCCCGGATCTATCAGGGTTTCCTGTCGCTGCGCCCGAGCGCGGCAGCATCGCGTGTGCACCGCGTGTGCACCGCGTGCGCACGGGACGACCTCGCGTGTACGACCTTGTCGCGAGCCCCGAATCTTGCGAGGATTCCCCGCACTGCTTTTCGGATCGTCTCGAAGCACGAGTGAGCCCATGACCGACCAGCCCTGCCGTATCGCGATCGTCGCCGCCGACTTCAACCAGGCCGTCGTCCACCCGATGATCGAGGCCGCGCGTGAAGAGATCGCCGCGGCCGGCGCCGAGCTCTCTCGCGAGATCACCGTTCCGGGCTCCTACGAGGTGCCGATCATCGCCCAGCGCCTGCTCGAGCGAGACGATGTCGACATCCTCGTCGCCATCGGCTTCATCGAGCGAGGCGAGACGCTTCACGGGGAAGTGATGGGGCACGTCGTCCACGAGGCCCTCGTCGACCTTTCCCTCGCGAACCGCAAGCCCGTCGGCATCGGTATCATCGGCCCCGGCTGCACGCCCGAGCAGGCCGAGGTGCGGAAGATCGAGTACGCCCGCGCAGCCGTCAAGGCCTCCCTCCGAGCCTGGCAACAACTGGCTGCGATCGACTGACCCGAGCCGGAGCCCCGGACTCAGCCAGGGCCGGGGCCTGCTCCCTCGCGGCACACGCCTTGCTCTTCTTCTCTCTCGAGCACGAACTCGGTCCGAATTGCGGAGTTTTTCCGCAATCCGCGTCGGAGAATTCCCCACGTGCGTCCTCGGGAGGAGTCCATGCATCGACGTCGGTTTCTGAGATCCATCGGCGGGGCGGGTTGTGCCGTCGTCGCGTTTTCGGCCTGCGATCGGGAGAAAGCGGATGAGCTCGCCGACAGCGGGGTCGCGAACGTCGACCACGCGGACCTCGCCTGGGCTAAGGCGCCGTGTCGCTACTGCGGGACGGGCTGCGGCGTCGAGGTCGGGGTGCACGACGGCAAGGTCGTCGCCGTGCGCGGTGATGAGAAGAACCCCGTCAACAAGGGGCTCCTCTGCGTCAAGGGGTACCACCTGCCGAGCATGCTCTACGGCAAGGACCGACTGACGCATCCGATGCGGCGCGGCGCGGACGGCAAGCTGACGAAGATCTCGTGGGACGAGGCGCTCGACCTCATCGCGTCGAAGTATCGGGAGACTCTCGAACAGCACGGACCCGAGGCGGTCGGCATCTACGGATCGGGTCAGTGGACCGTGTTCGACGGCTACGCCGCGCTCAAGTGGATCAAGGGCGGCATGCGGTCGAACAACATCGACCCCAACGCGCGACTCTGCATGGCGAGCGCCGTCATGGGGTTCGTCACACAGTTTCAGAGTGACGAGCCGATGGGGTGCTACGACGACTTCGAGTCGGGCGACGACTTCGTCCTCTGGGGCAACAACATGGCGGAGATGCACCCGGTGCTCTTCAGCCGCCTGCTCGAGACGCGCCGTCGTCGGCCGCACGTGCGCATCATCGATATCGGGACTCGCCGCACGCCGACGAGCGATCACGCGACGACCTACGTCGAGATCCGTCCCGGGACGGACCTCGCGCTCGCGAACGGAATCCTCCACCTGCTCGTGAAGGAAGGCAAGATCGCCAAGTCCTTCATCGAGGAGAACGTCGTCTTCAAGCGCGGCATCGAGGACCTCGACCAGATCGGCTACGGTTGCTACGACGACCAGGCCGAGCGCTACACGTTCAAGGACAAGGGGCGCGACTCGTCGCTCGAGGAGCTGACGGAGTTTCTCGAGGCCTACGCCCCTGCGAGCGTCTCGAAGACGACCGCCGTTCCCGAATCGCAGATCCGCATGCTCGCGTCGCTCTACGGTGACAGGAATCGTGGCACGGTCAGCCTCTGGTGCATGGGTGTCAACCAGCACACGCGCGGCACGGGGATGAACAATCTCATCAACGACCTGCACCTTCTGACGGGCAAGATCTCTCGACCGGGAAACAACCCCTTCAGCCTGACGGGGCAGCCTTCGGCTTGCGGGACCGTGCGCGAGGTTGGAACGCTGAGCAATCGCCTCCCGGCCGACATGGTCGTCATGAAGCCAGAGCACCGAGCGAAGACCGAGAAGCTCTGGGGGCTCGAGCCGGGAACGATTCCGGCGAAGCCCGGCTATCACGCGGTCGACATGTTTCGCGCGCTCTCACGCGGAGACCTCAAGTGTCTCTGGATCCAGACCACCAATCCGTGGTCGAGCCTGCCGAACCTCTCGCGCTTCGAGCGCAAGCCGGGAGACGGTCGCTTCGTCGTCGTCAGCGACATCTACCCGACTCCGACGACCGAGGTCGCCGATCTCGTCCTTCCCGCCGCGGCCTGGGTCGAGCGCGAAGGTGTCTTCGGCAATACCGAACGACGCACGCAGCAGTGGAACAAGATGGTCGACCCGCCCGGCGAGGCACGTGAAGACGCCTGGCAGATCATGCAGGTCGCGAAGCGCATGGGCATGGGAGACTTGTTTCCGTGGCCCGAGGATGCGTGGCACGAGCCGATGTACGATGAGTACCGGAGCTTCACGCTCGGCACGGGCAAGGACCTCGCGAGCTACCACGAGCTCAAGAAGGCGCGAGGCTTGCGCTGGCCCGTCGTCGACGGCAAGGAGACGCGCTACCGCTACGCCGCGGGTCACGATCCCTTCGTCAAGAAGGAGAAGGGCGTCCATTTCTACAAGGCGAAGGGCTACGGCGAGAAGGCCGCGGTCTGGATACGCCCGTACCACCCGCCGGCGGAGGTGCCGGACGACGACTACCCGCTCTGGCTCTGCACGGGACGCGTGCTCGAGCACTGGCACACGGGGTCGATGACCCGACGCGTCCGTGAGCTCCACCAAGCCGTTCCGGAAGCGTACGTCGAGATGAACGCGCAGGACGCCGTCGCGCTCGGCATGCAGGACGGGCAGCGCGCCCGAGTCGTCAGCCGACGGGGAAGTGTCGAGCTGCTCGTGCGGGTCGAAGGGCGCGGGCGTTGTCCGCGCGGTACCGTGTTCGTTCCGTTCTTCGACGAGAAGCGCCTCGCCAACATTCTGACGCTCGACGCGATGGACAACATCAGCAAGGAGCCCGACTACAAGAAGTGCGCGGTGCGACTGGAGCGCGTGTGAGGCATGTGGAAACTCGATCCTTTTCCCCGACTTCGCCGAGCGGTCCGCGGTTTGCCTCCGGACGTGCGGCTCTTCGCCTTGTCGATCGCAGTCGTCGTTGTCATCGCGGCAACCCTGCCCGGATGTGGTGGGGCGGAAGGAGACGCCGTCGCCGTGCCGGGACATCCTGACGCGGTCAAGAGCTCGGCGAGCGTACGCGCTCAGCGACGCGCCTTCGACGGTGCGCCTCCCGTGATTCCGCACGCGCCGTTCGGCTCGAAGTGCACCGTCTGCCACTCGAAGATCGGAGCCGAGGTGCCCGGCGTCGGCTTCGCTCCGGCTCTACCGCACGGCGACGGTCTCGGCACGGGTCACTGGGCGCGTTGCCGACAGTGTCACGTTCACGCGACGAACGACAAGAAGTTCGTCGAGACGTCGTATCTTCCCTTGCCGCAGAATCTGAGGCACGGGCGACGGGCTTATCAGGGAGCTCCTCCCGTCATCCCGCACCAGATCTTGCTGCGCGAGCGTTGCGAGGCGTGCCACACGGGGCCGGGAGCGCGCGAAGAGATCCGCTGCTCGCACCCCGAGCGCGAGAACTGCCGGCAGTGTCACCTGGAAGCGCGCACGCGAGACGAATTCGTTCGAGTCGAGTGAGCTCGATCCTCGATGCGGTCAGCTCAGTTCGCGGATTCGTTCCATGAGCGCGGGAATCAGCCGTCCGAGGATCGATCGATCCATTCCGAACTCGAGTCCCGCCGTCTCGAAGAGCTCGGGTAGTGGGCGACTTCCGCCGAGGGCGAGCGCAGCGCGATACGCCTCGACCGCCCCGGCATGATCGCGTCTCTCGAAGAGCCACGCTTGGAGCGCGCCGATCTGCGCGATGGCGTACTCGATGTAGTAGAAGGGCTGCGAG
>CAYZGY010000771.1:0-4231 GCA_964478085.1 uncultured Planctomycetia bacterium | reverse complement strand
GTTCATCGAGGAGCTTCGAGCCTCGGCGTCTTCCGAAAGCGAGCGTGAGTTCGTCATCGCCGAGGAGGGCGACTCGCTCGAAAAGAAGGACCGCGCCGACGCGATCGTCTACACGATCTTCGAGCGCGAGACGATCTCGGACCTTTGCCGCGATCTCGCGGCCTGTCACTTCTCGCCGAAGATCTTCCGCATGCACGGCCGCGCGGCCGGCGAAGAGGAGACGGGCGCAAGTGATACCGGTCCCGAGCTCGAGCCCATGGCGACGATTCGCTACGGCGCCGGATTGGCGAACGAACGAGCCGAGCCGATCTACGATCTCACGGGCCTCCTCGAGAGCGTCACGTCGAACGCCGATCGCGTTTACGACGCCAAGCGCTTTAAGGGTCTCGGCGAGATGAATCCCGATCAGCTCTACGAAACGACGATGGATCCCGAGAGGCGCACGCTTCTCAAGGTGACGATCAACGACGCATACAAGGCGGACGAGTACTTCACGATCTTGATGGGCACGGACGTCGAGTCACGACGTCGCTTCATTCACGAGCATGCCCTCGACGTGAAGAACCTCGACGTGTGAGGAGATCATGGCAGACGACGAAACCCAAAAACCGGACGACCAAGACGAAGATGGATCTGGCGACGATAGCCAGACCCCCGAAGAGCCGACGTTTGGCGCGGGCGAGAAGATTCTCGATCACGACATCGAGGACGAGCTCAAAGAGTCCTACCTGACGTACTCGATGAGCGTCATCATCCAGCGTGCGCTTCCCGACGTGCGCGATGGCCTCAAGCCCTCGCAGCGACGCATCCTCGTCGCGATGAGTGACCTCAACCTCGGTCCGCGCTCCTCGCACCGTAAGTGTGCCGCGATCGTGGGCCAGACGATGATGAGCTACCACCCGCACGGCGACGGAGCGATCTACCCGACACTCGTGCGTATGGCGCAGCACTTCTCGACGCGCTACACGCTGGTCGACGGTCAGGGCAACTTCGGCTCGATCGACAACGATCCTCCGGCGGCCATGCGTTACACCGAAGCGCGCATGACCGACGCGACGGTGTCCCTGATGGAGGACATCGACAAGGAGACGGTCGACCAGCAGCGCACCTTCGATAACCGCCTCGACGAGCCATCGGTTCTGCCAGCCGCGTTCCCGAACCTCCTCTGCAACGGTTCGACGGGAATCGCCGTCGGTATGGCGACGAGCATGCCGCCGCACAACCTCCGCGAGGTTTGCGGTGCGCTGCGAGCGCTCATCGACAACCCGGACACCGGCGTCGATGGACTGATGGAGCACGTCAAAGGGCCGGACTTTCCCACGGGCGCCGAGATTTGCGGCCGCGCGGGAATCCTCCAGGCTTACCGCACGGGCCGCGGGCTCGTGAAGGTCCGCTCGAAGTACCACTTCGAGGAGGGCAAGCGTCGCACCTCGATCGTCATCACCGAGATTCCGTACCAGGAATCGAAGACCGGCATCATCGAGAAGATCTCGACCTGCGTCAAAGACGGGCGCATCAAGGGCATCTCCGATGTCCGAGACGAGAGCGACAAGAAGATCCGCCTCGTCATCGAGCTCAAGGTCGACGCCTCACCCGATGTCGTCGTCAACCAGCTCTTCAAGTTCACGCCGCTCCAGACGAGCTTCTCGATCATCAACATCGCGCTCGTGCGCGGTCGTCCCGAGACGCTCAATCTCAAGGAGCTGCTGACCGAGTACAAGCGTCACCGCATGGACATCGTGCGGCGTCGCACGCGCTTCCTTCTTCGCAAAGCCGAAGAGCGAGCGCACATCGTCGAGGGTCTTCTCAAGGCGCTCGATATCATCGACGAGATCATCGCGCTGATCCGTGCCTCGCACACCGACGAGGAAGCCAAGAACGGTCTGATGACCAAGTTCGGCTTCTCCGAGGTCCAGGCGAACCACATCCTCAGCATGCAGCTGCGTCGCCTCACCGGTCTCGAGCGTCAGAAGCTCGAGGACGAGCTCGAGGGGCTCAAGGCCGACATCGAGCGTTACCGCGCGATCCTCGCGAGCGAGCGTCTCGTCCTCGACATCATCCTCGAGGAGCTCGCCGCCGTCGAAGCGAAGTTCGGGGACGACCGCCGCACGCAGATCGTCGAAGACGCGGAAGATTACACGATCGAGGATCTCATCACCGAGCAGCAGGTCGCCGTGACGATCAGCCACCAGGGCTACGTCAAGCGCACCTCGCTCGACACGTATCGTGCACAGGGTCGTGGTGGCCGCGGCATCACGGGGTCGGGCTCGAAGGAAGGCGACTTCATCAAAGACCTCTTCGTCGCTTCGACCCACGATTACATCCTCTTTTTTACCGACCGCGGAAAGCTCTATTGGCTCAAGGTCTTCGAGATCCCGGACCTCGGACGAACATCCCAGGGCCGTTCGATCGTCAACCTCGTCCAGCTCGAGGCCGGCGAGAAAGTCAGTCGCCAGGTCTGCGTCCAAGGCTTCAGCGAGGAGCACTTCGTCGTCATGGCGACGCGCTCCGGAACGATCAAGAAGGTCAACCTGACAGCCTTCTCCAGGCCGAAGAAGAATGGCATCCGTGCGATCGGCATCAAGGACGAGGACGAGCTCATCGGGGCAGCCATTTGTAAGGCTGGCGACGAAATAGTCCTCGGCACCGCAAATGGGATGGCAATCCGCTTCCCCGAGAGCGATATTCGACCGATGGGTCGCACCGCCGTTGGAGTGGGTGGTATCTCACTGAAAGGCGAGGACAAGGTCGTCGACATGGTCGTGATCGATCCGAACCAGTCGCTGACGCTCTTGACCGCGTGTGCCTACGGATACGGAAAACGTACGGATATTGGCGAGTACCGCATTCAGAAACGAAACGGTTCTGGCCTGATCAACATCAAGACGTCCGAGAGGAATGGACCGGTGGTCGGTCTCAAAGCCGTGCTGGAAGAAGACGACATCGTCATGATCACGAAGAACGGTCTCGTGATGAGGACGGCTGTCGCGGACGTCAGCGTCATCGGTCGTGCCACGCAAGGCGTCCGGTTGATCAACATTCGTGACGGTGACGAGCTCATCAGTGTCGAGCGAGTCGTCAAGGACGAGGACGAAGAGTCGGCGGAGGCAGACGGTAGTGATGCGAAGCCGGATGGTGAAGCGGAAGCGAAACCAGAAGGTGATGCGAAACCGGATGCCGAAGCTTCGGCGGAATCTTTCGGGGACGAGTCTTCCGACGGTGAATCCTCAGAAGGTGCTGAAGAGTAGGCCTCTCTCGAATTCTTCGATGATCGAATGACGTCTCCAGCCTCGAAACCATTGATCGTGCAGAGTGATCGCACGATCTTCCTCGAAGTCGATCACCCGGACTTCGCCGAAGTCCGGGATCGGCTGATGGTATTCGCTGAGCTGGAGAAGAGCCCCGAGCACATTCACGTCTACCGACTGACAGCGATCTCGCTGTGGAACGCCGCGGCTTCGGGCATGTCGTCCGAGGACGTGCTCGCGTTCTTCGCGGAGTACTCGAAGTTCCCGATCCCCGCGAACATCCGTCGCGAGATCGAGGAGTCTATCGACGGCTACGGCAAGCTGCGTCTCATTCGAGATGTGGAGAGCGATGAGCTCCATCTCCTTTCTGACGAGCCTGGTCTCATAGACGACCTCTGGAAGCTCAAGCACCTTCAGGAGTTTCTCGAGGAGGAGCGGCTCGAGTCGGCGCTGCGCGTCAAGCCGCACTGTCGCGGCCAGCTCAAGCTCGCGCTGATCAAGGTCGGCCATCCCGTCGACGATCTCGCGGGTTATCGCGATGGCGAGGCGCTCGAGGTCGAGCTCTCCGGCTCGCTCGAGGACGGCACACCGTTCGGGCTGCGCGAGTACCAATCCGCAGCGGTCGACGCCTTCCACGCCGGTGGCTCGACGCGCGGTGGGTCGGGTGTCGTCGTCCTTCCGTGCGGCGCCGGCAAGACGATCGTCGGCATCGGCGCTCTCGCCGCGGTCGGACGTCAAACGCTGATCCTCACGACGAACATCACCGCGCTCCGCCAGTGGAAGCGCGAGATCCTCGAGAAGACGAAGCTTCCCGAGGAGATGGTCGGCGAGTATTCGGGCGAGATCAAAGAGATCCGGCCCGTGACGCTTTCGACCTACCAGATCCTGACGTACCGAAAGAGCCAGGTCGACGAGTTCTCGCACTTCAGCCTCTTCTCTGAAAACTCGTGGGGTCTCATTATCTACGACGAGGTCCACCTCCT
>CAYZGY010000770.1:0-4235 GCA_964478085.1 uncultured Planctomycetia bacterium | reverse complement strand
TCGTACGTTCGTCCGTCCTCGGCCATCTGCGTCATGCCTGGAGAGGTGGGCTTTCCCACCTCCCAAAAGGAGACTTGGTCGTTGTGCGTTCCGCCCCCGAACCAGGAGAAGTGCGGATCGTATTCGACGCCTGGAAACGCTCCGTTCGGATGCGTCTCCTCGCTCCAGGTATTCTCGATCACGACTCGGTACCGGACCGTCTGGGCATGGACTGAGGATACGAGGCTTCCCGACGCAAACAGCGCGAAGGCCGCGATTCCGATCGCTCGGAAACGGATCCGAATCCCGCTGTTCAGTGCGTCTCTGCGGTGCGGCATTTCCCAACGATCCTGCTGGGCGAGGTCTCGCGGTCGAGTGAATCTTCAAGAGCCGTTGTTCCGTGCATTTTCGCCGCCGTATTCGTCGGGATCAAGAAGGGCTCGCTCGGTGTGAGCTCTCAGCGTCCTTCTGTTCGGCTTTCGGTGGGGGCTCTTTGCCGCCAGGTATCTGAGCCAGGAGGCTCTTTCTTGTTTCCACGAGGGGCGCTTCTTCGTAGACTTTTATCGAGTCGAGGATGATAGAGGGTTCGCGTTCTTTCGCGACATTCGGCCGTGACCTGCGGCACGAGCAGCCCGGTGATGCGTTGCTCGATCGACGCTGGAGCGAAACGGAGTCGCAGGGAACGAGCATCCAAAGACAGTCGGGTCTCGGGTCGCTCGAAGCCCGGCTGTTGTCGAGGAACGCCGCAAGCGGCGTCACAATTCGGAAGGGCAAGAGTCTTCATGACACGACGAATCAGGTCCCGCGTCCTCGTCCTGCTTTTCCTCGCGAGTTTCGCGGGTGAGTCGTTCGCACAGATGGGTGAGAACTTGGCTCTCGAGAAGGAAGCCACGCAATCATCCACGCTCGGCGGCTCTCACGCCGCCTTGGCGGTGGACGGTCAACGCGGAAACTTCACGAGCACCCTGCCGAATGCCGAGTTGCCGGATCCCGCATGGTGGCAGGTGGATCTCGGTGAGTCTTTTCAGATCGGCATGATCACATTGTGGAATCGCTCCTCCTTCCTGACGGGAGGCTCTCGGCTTCGCGACATCATCGTGCAAGTTCTCGCCGAGGACGGCGAGACGGTCGTGTTCCAAACCACCGACCCGGCCAATCCGGATCCGGCGAAGCTCCTCAATCCTGAGAACACTCTCGGTGAGTACCCCAACGGCCCGGAGAGCCTCGTGCTCGATCTGGGCAACCAAGACATCGAGGGGCGATTCGTCAAGATCTATCGAATCCCCGACGAGGATCTCTCGGGGAGCGGAGGACTGGGCACGGTCCTCGAGGCCACGACGCTCTCTCTTGCCGAGGTGGAGGTCTTCGGCTCGGGCGGCGAGGGTTGCCCCGAGGAGGGTGACTCGCATTGCGAGGGGATCGACGTCGTACCACCGCTTGGTGGTGAAATCGTCGGTAGTTGGTCCTTCACCGTCGACGCGTTCGACGACTCGGACGACCTGCTCACGTACTCCTTCATCGCGACCCACGAAGACGGCGCCACCATTCGCCGTAGCGAGACCATCCCTTCGACCACGTTCCAGCTGTCGATTCCGGGGCAGTGGACAGTTTCCGCCTCGGTGGACGACGATCCGTTCTGCCTCGACGTAGCCGAGGACGCTGTCTGCGAGGAGACGTTCGTCGTCGAGCCTCTGCCCGGTCTCACGGACACGACGGGCCTCTTCCTCACCAAGGCGTTTCTCGTCCTCGGTCCGTTCCGTCACTCTTTCGGTTGCGGTCCGGATGCGGCAGGAAATCTTTTGCGCAATCACATCGCCAACGCTCGTATCGAGTGCGAGTACCCGATGGAGGGAGACATCGTCGACTACGACGCCTCCGCCGCGGCGACCACGGCTTACATCGGTCCGGAGGAGGACGGCGTCCCGTCCTGGCGAGCATTCGATGATGGTTCGCTGGACAACGGGGACCAGGATCTCAACGGCGACATCGGTGCTCGGGACGACGTCATGAGCTGGCTGGTCACTTACGTGGAATACCATGGAAACAGCCCGACGGAGATCACGCTCTGTTTGGGGAGCGACGACGGAGGTCAGGTCTACTGGGATGGCGAACGAGTCCTCAGCGACCCGTCCTGTCGCGGCCGTGGGGACTGCGATGTTCAGAGCGAATTGATCGTCGTCGAGCCTGGGATTCATCGCATCGCCGCCGCCGCGTGGAACCGAGGCGGCGGCTGGGGTCTTCGTCTCTCTCTCGATGATGCAGCCTTCCAGAAGATCACGGACGACCCGGAACTGTTTCCGGAATGGGAGTTTCACGGCAGAACGCCTCCCGAACACTTCGAACCACCGGAGTGTCCGGAGGAGAGCTGCCAGCCCGAGCCGGTGAGGAACCTCGTGTGTGATCGAGGAGAGGAGGATCTGACCCTCACGTGGGAGAATCCACCGATCACCGATCCGGAAACTCCGACGATCATCGAGGCCGAGGACATCTTCGGAGGCCTCGTCGAGATCGCGGCGGTCGAATCCGACGAGACCACCGTGACGATCGAGTTGGAGGAGCTCCCGGACGACTTCACGCTGGTTCGCGTCACTCACTGTGGCGGGGTCCCTGCAACCTGCAGCCCGTTCAAGACGGACTCGTTCGGGGGCATCCTCTCGGAGAACTTTCTGGTGCTCGGGCCATTCGAGCATCCGTTCCGGTGTAACGGACCGACGGCCAATCTACGCCGCAATCACATCGCGCCAACGGAGATATTCTGCCTCTATCCCGAGTTCGGCGAGGAGGTGCCGTACGATGCCGAGCTCGCCGCGACGACGGGATACCTCGGGCCGACCGGAGAAAACGGAATGCCGACCGTTCGGCGATTCGACGACGGTGGGGCGCCGAACGGCGATCACGACCTCAATCGAGATCTCGGGCAGATGAACGACGTCATGTCGTGGCTCTTCACCTATGTGGAGTACAAGGGCGCAGCTCCGGTCGCTCTCGAGATTTGCTTCGGCAGCGGTGACGGCGGGCAGCTCTGGGTGAACGGCGACGAGCTCATCACCACGAGCAAGTGCCGCGCGCGCGCCGACTGTCAGGAGCGGGCGATCGTGGAGCTCGACGGGCCGACCGTTCTCCGAATCGCGGCCGGTGCGTGGAACTCGGGTGGCGCGTGGGGAGTCCGACTCCAGTTCTTCGAGGACGGTCTCCCCCTGGTCGACTCGCTCGAGAGTGACTGGGTGTTCCATGGAACGCGAAAGCCGGAAGGGTTCGTATCGCCGTGCGAAGGCGTCAGCAGGTTCATTCGAGGAGACACGACAGCAGACGGCCAGCTCAACCTGACCGACGCCGTCGGGATCTTCGGTGTGCTCTTCCTCGGCGATCCGATGCCGAGCTGCGTCGAAACGATGGACGCCAACGACGACGACCAGGTCAACCTGACCGATGGAATCGTGATTCTCGGGTTCCTCTTTTTGGGCTCCACGCCTCCGGCGTCGCCCTTCCCCGAATGTGGCCTCGCCCCTGGCGGCGGGCCGATGGTCGACTGTGAGAATTACCCGCCCTGTCAATAGTTCCTCGTAATTGTGTCCATACCCGAGCATGAGTGTGACCGACGTCGTTGGTTCCCCTGGCGCTCGATCAGCCGTAGTCCCCCGACACGGAGGTAAATCCATGAGGCTCTTGAACCGTCTCCTCATTATGGGGTGTTGCCTTACTCTTCCGCAGCTCGCGTTAGGTCAGGCGCTTATCCAGGAATTTCCAGAAGGTCTGAACGGCATCGAGTACGAGGCGGTTCGTGTCGATCTTCTGGGGCGCTGCTCTTTCGAGGTCGAGGTTGATGGCGTCCTCGATGAGGACGTCTGGGGGGTTGCCCCGTTCCAAACCAT
Organism: uncultured Planctomycetia bacterium; assembly: GCA_964478085.1. GTDB lineage: Bacteria > Planctomycetota > UBA8108 > UBA8108 > UBA8108 > CAYMLL01. The sequence continues at coordinate 384 of CAYZGY010000770.1, read as the reverse complement.
GGACGAGTACTGGAAGGGCGGCCGGACTCCGTGTTTCGCCGATCCGAACGATCCGGACTGCGTCACCCGAGAGAATTACGACCCGCAAATCGCCGCCGTGGCGACGGAGGACTGGCTCTATATCGCGTATCGCATCATGGACGACACCCGCTCGATCGATAGCGGGGAGGGCGGCTGTGGCGCTCACCATGACGATTCGATGGAGATTTATATCGACTGGCACAACGACAAGGCCGCCGACTATGAAGAGGATGACGTGCAATTCCAGTTCTGGTCGGGAAATATCCCCGGCCCGAAGGAGGTCGCCGACGAGCAGGCGACGATCGACTACAAAGTCGGCTGGATCAGTCAGGGGGGCTGTATTGGCAACGAGAACTTCAACGG
>CAYZGY010000769.1:0-4076 GCA_964478085.1 uncultured Planctomycetia bacterium | reverse complement strand
GCTGCCAAGAAGGCTCCGGCTGCCAAGAAGGCTCCGGCTGCCAAGAAGGCTCCGGCTGCCAAGAAGGCTCCGGTCAAGAAGTCCGCCGCCAAGAAGCCTCCGGCGAGAAAGGCCCCTGCCAAGAAAGCGACCGCGAAAAAGACGGCGAAGAAGAAGTAATCTCGCCGATCTCTCCTAGGACAAACCCGCAAGCAACCCGTTCGAGAGAAGAGCTGCCGAGGAGTCATGGCTGGGCATTCCAAATGGGCCAATATCAAGCACCGCAAGGGTGCGCAGGATAAGAAGCGGTCGAAGATCTTCTCGAAGATGTCGAAGTACATCATGGTCGCAGCGCGCAACGGCGGTGGCAATCCCGCCGAGAACCTCAAACTGCGCTACGCGATCGAGAAGGCCCGCGCCGAGTCGATGCCCAAGGACTCGATCGAGCGTGCCATCAAGAAGGGCTGCGGCGAGCTCCAAGGCGAAGACCTCGCGGAGATCACCTACGAAGGCATGGGCCCGGAGGGCGTGGCCGTCATCATCGAGGTGCTGACGGACAACCGCAACCGCACGGGCGGCGAGATGCGCAACATGCTCGAGAAGCGTGGCGGCTCGCTCGGCAAGTCGAACTCGGCTCTCTGGAAGTTCGATCGCCGTGGCGTGCTCGGCATCTCGAAGGAAGATGTCGAGGAGGAGGAGATCTTCGAGCAGGCGATCGAAGCCGGGGCCGACAACGTCGAGGACGGCGGAGAGACGTTCGACGTCTACACCCTCGCCGAGGAGTTCGACAAGGTGCGCTCGGCGCTCCAGAGCTACCTCGAGGAGAAGCGAGGGATCGGCGGAGAGAAGAAATGGGGCGAGGCGGAGGACGATCGGCCGATCTTCACGCGATCGGACCTCGTGTACATTCCCCAAAATCCGCTGGTCGTCTCCGACAAAGACAAAGCCCAGACAGTGCTGGGCTTTCTCGAAGACCTCGAAGAACACGAGGATGTCCAGGTTGTTCACAGTGACCTCGACGTCCCCGAGGAGGTCTTCGCGGCTCTGAACTCGGAAGGGTAAAGGTCCGAGACGAGCCAGGTGTCTTTAGCCGCGGCCCTCACAGATGGGCTTGCGGTAGAGGAAATCGCGCACGTCGCGAATCGGCACGCGGTCGTTGAAGGTCTCGTCGAGCTCGTGCCAGTGGCCGACGGTGGCCTCCTCGGGCTTCCAGCAGAGGAAGACCTTGCGGCCGCAATAGAGTGACGGGAAGTTGATGATCCCGCGCTTGAACTCCTCGACGAAGCAGCCGAGCTCCTCGACTTCCCGGATATAGCTGTTGATTCGGTCGATCAGTCGATTGAGCTCCGATTTGAGCGTGTCGACATGGGCGTCGCGGTCTTGGACGTCCGCGGTGGACATCTCGGACTCGACACCCTTCTCGAGACACTCGAGTTGTGTCCGCTTGACGATGATCTTCTCCCAATTCGCCATGATATCGTCGACGATGTGACGCAGAAGCGGGAGCATCCGGTTCGCTTCGTCGATGGAGATGATTCGCGATTCCATATGTCTCTCTCGAAAGCCTCGCAGGAAAGCTGTTGGTGGTCCGTCGGGGTAGGACAGGAGGAGCTTCAGCCAAATCTCGTGATGAATCTCACGAGGACCCTTCGCAACGCACGTGCCGCGCCTAGGCCGGCGATCTCGAACGTGGGTCAAGGCCGAGAAAGTCGGTGGGATCAGGGACTTCAGGGGTGCTAGGCCCCTGTTCTCAGAATCCGTCCGATTTCCCGATTTCCCGATTTCCGGAACGACGTCTACAAATGGTGCAAATCGTCGAACCTGCGCCCCAACTGTGGGATTCGCGGAACGTCCAGCGGCGAACATCGGAGACTCCTTGACTACTCCCCGGAATTGGATTTAAACGGGGCGCGTGATGACGCACCGAGGCCGCTCGACCGCCGTCCCGAGATTCCGGTCGCCACAGCTCTCCGCTGTGCTCTGGGCCCTCGCGTGCCTGGCCCTCTCGGGGTCCCTCCTTTCCCCGAGACACGTCGAAGCCCAACCGGCCGGGGCGTCGGGGAAGTTCATCCGCAAGATCACGGTCGAAGGGCTCCTTCGTACGGCCGAGTCCGAGGTTCTCGGGCGCATGCAGATTCGCGTCGGTGAGCGTTACGACCGCAATACCGTCGAGCAAGAAGCCGGCCGGCTCTTCGCGATCGGACACTTTTCGCGAGTTCGTGGCCCGTTCGTCACCGAGTTCGACGACGGCCTGGCGATCCGCTTCGTCGTCGTCGAGAAGCCGCTGATCCTGCGAGTCCAGTTCCGCGGCATCGACGAATTCAGCGATAACGAGCTTCTCGACGGCACACCTCCGATGCGGACGCGCGAAGGCGAGCTCTTCAATCGCTACCTCGCTCGCCAGGACGAAGATCTGATCCGGGAGATGTACCTCGAAGACGGGTACCTCTTCGTCACCGTCACCCACGAGATCACGAACACCGAGCGTGGCGTCGTCGTCACCTTCCGCGTCTCGGAGGGTACGCGCATCCGCGTCAGCGAGATACGCTTCCTCGGCAATCGGTCGATCCCGGACGGCGATCTGCTCAGCCTGATGGAGACGCGGGAGAAGGACCAGTGGCTCTTCGGCCTCATCCGCCCGGGCTTCTTCAACTACCGCGACCTGCGCGCGGACATGGTCGCGATCAAGCGGCACTACCGCAGCTTCGGCTTCCTCGACGCGAGGGCGGAGCCCGAGCCGATCCAGCCGGATCCGATCAAGGAACGCATGGTCCTGACGATTCGCATCGACGAAGGACCGCGCTACACGTTTCGAGGCTACCGGTTCCAGGGCAACTCGGTCTTCTCGGACCGCGCCCTCTACGACCTGACGACCGCCCCGGTCGGAAAGCCGTACAACCAAGAACAGATGGAGCGGGATCGCCTGACGATCCTCAACTACTACAAAGATCGCGCGTACATCTTCGCCGAGGTCAACCGCGAGTTTCAGTACGCGGAGACGGGGACGGAAGCCTTCCTCCTCTTCAAGATCGTCGAGAACAACGAGATCCACATCAACGAGATCCGCGTCAAAGGCAATCTCAAGACGCAGGATCGCGTCGTGCGCCGCGAGCTCGAGTTCTACCCGGGTGAGCGCATCGACAACTCGAAGCTCGTCAAGAGCCGCTCGAACCTCGCGCGACTCGGGATCTTTCAGGACATCCAGTACACGTACGAGCAGACGGGCACGCCCTCGAGCCGCGACCTCATCGTCAATGTCCAGGAGGCCGGCCGCGGGCAGATCATCTTCGGCATCGGTATCACGAACCACTTCGGGCTCGTCGGAAATATGCAGATCACGATGCGTAATTTCGACATCCTCGACTGGCCCGGGTCCTTCTACGAGATTCCAGACGCCTGGACGGGAGCCGGACAGACCCTGCACCTCGTCGCTCGTCCCGGAACGCGCTTCTCGCGCTACCGCGTGACGTTCATCGAGCCGTACATCTTCGACACGCGGAACTCGCTCTCCCTCACCTTCCAGAGCCTCGATATCCTGCGAGACGATTGGGAGGAAGGCCGCACGGAGTTCGCTCCGAGGGTCATACACCACTTCGACTTCGATCGAGACTTGTCGTTCTCGATCGGCGCACGCGCGGCCGAGGTCGAGGTCACCGACGTCGAGCCGAACGCCCCTCGAGACGCGTTCGATGCCGAAGGGACGACGACGATCCTCGGGCTCAACGCCGGCATGGAGTACGACAAGGTCCTCATCGAGCCCTTCGAGGGACCCTACGACGGTCACCGCGAAGGTTTCACGTACAACTACGTCGGTGGTTTCCTCGGTGGCCACGTCGACTACCACAGCGTGCAGATGTACCAGGATCTGTACTTCCCGCTCTACACGCACCTCGAGGGCAACTACCACCACGTCATCGCGTGGAAGGGTCGCTTCGGCTTCATGAAGCCATTCGACAACACGAAGGAGATCCCGATCTTCGAGCGCTTCTTCCTCGGCGGCCCGGCTGACGTCAAGGGCTTCCGGTACCGCGGCCTCGGCCCCCACAGCCGCGGCGAGCCGATCGGAGGAACGGCGGAGCTCTGGGGAACTCTCGAGT
>CAYZGY010000768.1:3254-4242 GCA_964478085.1 uncultured Planctomycetia bacterium | reverse complement strand
CCCCCCGCCCCCCACCCCGCCGCCCACCCCGCCGCCCAAGCCGCCGCCCACGCCGGAGCCCAACACGGAGCCCAAGACGGGCACGAACACCGAGACGAGATCCGAAACGACGAACGGCGACGTCGAGAAACCCTCGAACACAGCCGACGAACATTGGGAGATCCGCCTTCTCTGCTCTCTCGCCCTGATCCGCCTCGCGCCCGAAGCCGCAGCGCCGGCCGAGCCAGTCCTCCGCGAGCTGCTCGAGCCGAAGGACCTCGACGCAGGACTGCGCACCGAAATCCTCGAAGCTGCCGAGAAGCTCGGCGCGGTCGGAATTCCCGTCGTGCTCCAAGGCCTCGACGACGACGTCCCGGGCGTACAGCTCGTCGCCGTCAACATCACCGAACGACTCGCGGCGAAGCTGACGTCGAAGGGCTTCGGCGATCACGCCGTCAAGGTCGGCGTCGCACTGCGTCACCTGCGCAACCAGTCCGACGACGACGAGCTCCGCGACACGGCGAAGCAAGCGCTGAGCGTTTTCAACGGCGAGAAACCCGACGAGACCTCAATACACGAGACCTCATCAGACGAGGCCCCATCAGGCGAAGCAGAGTCGGACGGCTCGGCCGACGAGGAGATCTGAGATCCTCAGCTCTCCATGAACTCCGCGTGCACCGCCTGCACGGCGTGCTGGAGCTGATCCTTCGGCACGACGCACGTGATCATCAGGTTCGACGTCGAGATCAAATCGATGTTGATCGACTCGAGCCCGAGCGCCGAGAACATGCGCGCGGCGATTCCCGTCTCGCGCTGGACGCCCTCTCCGACGATCGATACCGTGCCGACGCTCTCGTCGACGACGATGTCTCGCGCCGAAGTTTCATCGCGCAGCTTGTCGAGATCGGCCTGCACGTGCGGGAGCATGTCGGACGCGATCAGGAAGGAGATGTCGTTGTGCCCCTCGTGGTGCTCGGCCTGCACGATGAGCAGGATGTTCACCGAGTGC
>CAYZGY010000768.1:0-3244 GCA_964478085.1 uncultured Planctomycetia bacterium | reverse complement strand
AACGCGCGCGGCAACACCGGGTTCGTCGGCCACACCGATGAGCTATATCTTCGAGACGTTCGCGTTGTGAGCGACTCCGCGGACAGCGACCTGTTCCATTTCCGAGAACTCCTTCTTGCCACGCTCGGACGAGCAGACGACCGTCCCGGGCACTTCCTCGAAGCTCGATGAGACGATGAGCTCGACGTCGAACTTGCGCGCTATCTCGACGGACCTCGAGTGCAGGACCTTCGCCCCGAGGCTCGCCATCTCGAGCATCTCGTCGTACGAGCACCACGCCATCTTCTTCGGTGACTCGACGACGCGCGGGTCGGCCGTGTAGACGCCGTCGACGTCCGTCAGGATCTCGCAACGCTGCGCACCGATGCCGACCGCGAACGCGACGGCGCTCGTGTCGGATCCACCGCGCCCCAGCGTCGTCACCTCGTTGTCGTGCGAGATGCCCTGGAATCCCGTGATCACGACGACACGCCCCTGCTCGAGCTGTCGATTGATACGGTCTCCGTCGACCTTCTGGATCCGCGCTTGCATGTGCGCGGAGTCGGTGATCATGCCGGCTTGCGCGCCGGTCATCGACCGCGCGCACTCGCCTTCCTTCTCGATCGCCATCGCGAGCAACGACGCGCTGATGATCTCGCCGGCGTGAAGGAGCATGTCCATCTCGCGACGGGGAGGCTTCGCCGTGACCTCGCGCGAGAGCGATATCAACTGATCGGTCGTCTTCCCCATCGCCGAGACGACGACGACGACCGCCTGCCCCTTGCGCCGCTCCGCGACGACACGTTTCGCGACAGCCTGCACTCGCTCAGAGTTCGCGACGGACGTGCCGCCATACTTCTGAACGAGAATCGGTTGTCCGCCTACGAGAACGCTCATCGCACTAGTCGAAAGTCAAACCGAGATAGTCTGGAGACAAGACGCGATACTCGGCGTCGATGTCCCAACGCCGAAACTCCTCGACGCCGATCTCTCCGAGCTTCCGCCCTTCGCCCGACGTAAACGCCGCGACGGCAGGCCCGGCTCCGGAGATGAACGCACCATGACACGCGCGGTGATCGTTGAGCGCGTTGATCGTCGCTCCCATCGCCGGCATGATGGGCGCTCTTCTCTTCTGGTGGATCTGGTCGCCGACTCCATGAAACAGGAAGTTCTTGTCGTTCTGGATCAGCCCCGCGAGGAGCAGCCCGAGGCGCTGGAGATTGAACACCGCCTCCGATCGTGGAATCGAGAGCGGCAAGACCTCGCGCGCCTTCTTCGTCTCGATTTCCTTGTCGGGGATGATCACGACGACCTGCAGGTCGTACGGCAGACGCAAACTCGTCGCGACGACGTCCGAACCGATCGTCGCGCTGACCGTCAAGCCGCCGAGCACAGCGGCCGAGGCGTTGTCCGGGTGACCCTCGACCCGTGTCGCGGCGTCGAGCACGGGACGTCGCTCGGGCGGTGTTCCGTTCTTGATCCACATCCCGATCGCGATGCCCGCGACGATCGCCGACGCGCTCGAGCCCATTCCGCGCGTCAGCGGAATCTCGTTGATCACACGGATTGCAAGACCACGTGGCAGATCGTCACCCGCGTGCTCCTTGATCATGCGATAGATCAGATTGCTCTCGTCGGTCGGGAGCTGGGCGGCACCTTCCCCCTCCGTGACGATGCGGAGCGACGTGCCGCCGGGCTCCACCTCGACGGTGAGATAGTTCTGAAGCGCGAGTCCGATGACGTCGAACCCCGAACCGAGATTCGCCGTCGACGCGGGAACTCGCGCACGCATCTGGAATCGATCAGCGCACACCTTACTGTCCCCCGCCGCTCGCTGACTCGTCGATAAACCGAGCAAGAGCCTCGAAGCTCGACTCGATCACGCTTGGCTTGACCGCGCTCTCGATCGCGCGTTGCGGATCCTTGAGACCGTGCCCTGTGAGCGTACACACGACACGGCCCGAAATGTCTCTCTCGCCCGCCGACCAGACCTTCATCAGCCCCGCGACCGAAGCGGCCGATGCCGGCTCGACGAAAACCCCCTCGAGCGAAGCGACAAGCTGGTACGCCGCGACGATCTCGTCGTCGGTGACGCAATCGATCGCTCCGCCGGATTCGTCCCGCGCGGCGATCGCTCCGTCCCAACTCGCGGGATTGCCGATGCGGATAGCTGTCGCGAGCGTCTCGGGCTCGGCGACGGGCGCGCCGTGAACGAGCGGAGCCGCACCGGCAGCCTGAAAGCCCATCATCGTCGGCAAGCTCGAGGAGCGTCCTGCGTCACGGTAGATCTTGTAGCCGGCCCAGTGCGCGGTGATGTTCCCCGCGTTTCCGACGGGCAGGAAGTGGAAGTCGGGGGCATCGCAGAGCGCGTCGACAACTTCCCACGCGACACTCTTTTGCCCATCGATGCGGTAGGGATTGACCGAGTTCACGAGGGTGATGCCGATCTTCTCCGACGCCTCGCGCACCATCTCGAGCGCGCGATCGAAGTTCCCGCCGATCTCGATGACCTTTGCGCCGTGCATGACCGCCTGAGCGAGCTTGCCCAGCGCGATCTTGCCTTCGGGTATGACGACCCAACACGGCACGCCCGCGCGCGCCGCGTAGGCGGCCGCCGATGCGGACGTGTTGCCCGTCGACGCGCAGATGACGCCCTTCGTCCCCTCTTCGACGGCCTTCGACATCGCCATCGTCATCCCGCGATCCTTGAACGAACCGGGGGGGTTGGCGCCGTCGTACTTGAGCCAGAGCTCGAAAGGAATGGAAGCTTCGCCACGCAACGACGCGACGTGCTTCTCGAGGTTCGGCGCGCGCAGAAGCGGTGTGCCGCCCTCCTGAATCGAGACGACGGGCGTCGCCTCGGTGACAGGGAGGAACTCGCGATAGCGCTCGATGATCGGCACCTTCGCGTACACCGAACCGGTCGAACTTACGGAACCTGAATCGCCGGACATCTGTCTCTGCGCCCCTACCTCAAGCGTCCTCGATGCGAATGCGAGTCGTCGGACCGTGGATGAGCTCGGTCTTCTCCTCGAGTTCGGCAAGCGCGCTCGTGAGAACGGAATCCTTGACCAAGTGTGTGAGAAACACGATCGGAACGGGCTGACCGTGCTTCGCCTCGGGCTGCTGCATGCTCGAGATGCTGATATTGCGCATGCCGAGGAACGAGGTCACGCGTCCCATGACGCCCGGCACGTCGAGCACGGTCATGCGAACGTAGTTTCGCACGGCGACCTCCTCGATCGGCACGAGCCCGGGTGTGTCT
>CAYZGY010000767.1:0-4243 GCA_964478085.1 uncultured Planctomycetia bacterium | reverse complement strand
ACCTTCCTCATTACATCTTCCCAGAAGTAGTGCTCATCATGTTCTTCTTCTGTGGCTCTCTCGTTAAACTCTTCACGAGCACTGTCATGAAGCTCATCAAACTTTGCTATCTTCTCTGCATGACGAAGATCGACCAGTTCGAGAGCGTGTTCAAGTCGGCCGCGAAGACGGTGTTCGAGCACCGAGAGGTCTCGATCGATTCGATCCTCACGGTGACGGACCTCGAGTCGTCCGAGGCGGCGAGCTTCGAGTCTCGCGTGGTGGAGTTTCTCTCTGACGTGCGAGGAGGCGGCGGTGGCAAGCGGGTCATCGACCAGGAGGCACTCACGAACATTGAGGACCTCCTGCGCACCGTGAAGTCCGAGTCGCCCGATCTGATCTGCACGTACCGGGCGCTCAAGAGCGACGCGTGGCGCTGGGGGCACAGCCTCGGCGAGTATCTCGATGTCCTCACGCAAGCGACGACGACGCCCGTCCTCGTGCTGCCCCATCCGAATCACGAGTCGCCGTTTCACACGGGTGAGGGAAAGCTCGACTCGATTGTCGCGATGACGGACCACCTCGTCGGCGACCACCGGCTCGTCAATTACGCGCTTCGGTTCACGCACCGAGGCGGCTCGCTCTTTCTCGCCGACGTCGAGGACGAGGCCGCGTTCGAGCGCTACATCGGCGTGATCTCGAAGATTCCGAGCATCGACACAGAGACGGCTCGTGAGGAGATCTTGCAGAAGCTTCTCCAGGAAGCCGAGGACTACGCGAAGTCGGTCGCGGATGTCATCGCGAAGAAGTCGATCGATGTCCGCGTCGAGTCGACAGCGAGGCTCGGGCATCACTTGTCCGACTATCGTCGCATCGTTTCGGAGCGCGCGGCCGACCTCCTGGTGCTCAACACGAAGGAAGAAGATCAGTTGGCGATGCACGGGCTGGCCTATCCGCTCGCGGTAGAGCTCAATCGTGTACCGCTTTTGATGCTCTGAGAGGAGAGAGATGGGGAACCTTCTTGCATGGGCGGGCGGCGGCTCGGACGGCGGCGCGGCTCACTCGGTCGAAGCTTGGGTGACGTGGCTCTTCGCGGGCGTGCTCGTCGCGATGATCTGCTGCCTCGCGTTCGAGGAGAAGCTCCACGCGAAGAAGTCGGTGATCGTCGGCGTCTTCGCGCTGATCTCGCTCCTCCTCGGGGCCTGCTTCGAGATCCTGCCCTTCGGACCCATCGTCGTCGGTGGGCACGAGCTCAACATCCCGGTCTACATCCCGGGCATCGATTGGGGGGTGATCGCGATCATCCTCGGCTCGAGCCTCTTCGTCGACGTGACCTCGAAGTCCGGCCTTTTCACGTGGATCGCGGTCAAGGTGACGAAGTTCTCGGGTGGGGATCCGCGCAAGCTGCTGATCTACTACGGTCTGATGACCGTCGTCTTCTCGGCCGTGCTCAACAACGTGACGGCGATGATCATCGTCGGGTCGCTCACGGGAGTCTCGCTCGAGAAGCTCGGCCGGAAGGGGAAGCTGCTCGGCTTCCTGCTGGTCGAAGGTCTGCTGACGAACATCGGCGGACTTCTGACGCTGATCAGCTCCGTTCCGAACATCATCGTCGGACAGGCGGCGGGGATCGAGTTCGTCGAGTTCTTCGTGGTCTCGTGTCCGTACGTCGTCATCGCGACAGCGCTGACACTGTTCATGGGCGCGAAGCTCTTCGGCATCGAGTCGCTCAAGACCGACGAAGAGCGTGAGGCGGCGAAGCAGCTCGTCGAGAGTTTTGACGAGAACGACGGAATCGAGAGCCGCTTCTTCTTCTGGTTCGGCAGCGTGATGACGGGACTGTTTGTCATCGCTATCGCGTCGACGTCGTACCTTCCCTACATCCGAGAGCTCGGCATGGGCTACGTCGCGCTCGCGTTCGCGATCATCATGCTGACCCGTTACAAGGCCGTCGCCGACCGATTCTACCAAGCGATCGACTGGGACCTCCTCGGATTCTTCGCGGCGCTCTTCGTCGTCATCAACGTGATGGAGCACGCGCTCGTGCTCGATCTCATCGGTCGTGGTCTCACCGTGATTCTCGATCTCCCCGATCTCGGCGCGTCGGCCCTGCTCCTCGCGGTCGCGGCGTTCTTCAGCTCCGTGACGGACAACATTCCTCTCGCGGCGATGCTCGGCAAGATTCTCGCCTCGCCCGACATCGCGACTCCGTCAAGCTCTCCACTTTGGTGGTCGGTCGTCTTCGGCGCCAACCTCGGCGGCAACCTGACTCCGATCGGATCCGCGTCGACGCTCGTCGCCGTGACGATCATCCACAAGAACAAGATCAAGCTCTCCTTCGCCGGCTTCGTGAAGAAGGCGCTGCCGTACGCCATCGCGCAAATCGCGCTCGCGGCGCTCTACGTCGTCGTGCGACACATGATTTTCGGCGGCGCGAGCGAAGGGTAGGTCGCAGCGTAGTTTTTTTCGCTTGGATTCGTAGAAGGGCTCGATCTCCGGATTCGTCGGAGTGCGCGTCGTCGACTGCCGCGTCGAGCGGACGACCGGATTCGCTGCTGTCTTGGTCCTCGATCACGCGATCGCAGAGCTCTCCGACACTTAGATTCGACACAGCGCGCTCATCGCGCTGCGAAGCTCGACCGTGACGCTGACTCGCTCGCTCGTCGAAGGCAACACGTCGGGGCTTTCGTTTCTCGGTCGCTTCGCGGATGTTCGCGACTCGCGTATCGTCGGCAACCAGCAAGTCGCGTCGGGTATGGCCGTCGCGTTTCAAGAATCCGAGGGGCGAATCATCAACACGATCATCGCCGGAAACTCGGCGACGGCGATCGCCGTGCAGAACGGGTCGAAGGTCGGGGTTTGGAACTCGACAGTCGCCTACAACGGCACTTGGCCACGGTCTGCGATCGCTTGTGACGAGAGGGGCAGCGAGGTACGCACGGTTAACTCGATCGTCTGGGGAAACATCCGTGACGAGGTTTGTGGTGCCCTCGATGCGTCTCTCGTCGGCGAGGATCCCGAGTTCGTGCGTGAGCCGAACTTCGATTTTCAGCGAATCCGCGTTTTCGATTTCGGTCGCTACGACAGTCACGTGCCTGATTTCGTCGTCGACGAGGGCGACCTGCGTCGTTCGTGCAGGCTCCCCGGCGATGGACGCCGGGTCTACCCGGGAGCGCCGCGACGTGATCCCGACGGCTTCGGACGGCCCTGCGGCGACGCGGTCGACCTGGGCGCCTTCGAGTCCGGCGAGTGTGAGCCCGAAAGCGTGATCGCGTTTCATCGAGGCGACGTCAACGTCGATACGCGCGTCGACATTTCCGACGCGCTCTTCACGCTCGACTGGCTTTTCCGTGGAGGGCCTCAGCCGGAGTGCGTCCGCTCCGCCGACGTCGACGACGGGGGCCGGGTAGATCTCTCCGATGCCGTTCTTCTCCTCGGCTATCTTTTCGGCGGCCGCGAGGCGCCCGCGGAGCCCTTCGGGAGCTGTGGCGTCGACACGACCGCGGACGAGCTCGACGGCGAGATGTTCGAGCTCTGTCCGCAGGAGATGGTCTTCGCTTTCTCCTCGTCGAGGCGTAACCGGAGTGCCGCTCGCGGCAATTTCAGGTACAATGCTCGCCATGACTTGGAGGAATCGTCGACGCGCTCCCGCAGCACTCTCGATCGTGCTCGTCATCGGGACGTTTGCGCCGTTCTTTGCGCCGTTCTTTGCGCCGTTCTTTGCGCCGTTCTTTGCGCCGTTCTTTGCGGAAGTGAGCCACGCCGATGGAGACTGGGAAATCACGCGGGAGAGCGAGCGGGCTCTCGAACGCGGCCTCGCGTGGCTCGCGCGCAATCAGGGTGCCGAGGGGAACTGGCAGTCGAACGATCTCGGGCTCGTCTCGCTAGGAGCGCTCGCGTTTCTCTCGGCGGGTCACATGCCCGGGCGCGGACGCTACGGCGCGACGGTCGACAAGGCGCTCGATTACGTCATCGAGAACGCGAAACCGTCGGGTCTCCTCAATATCTCGCACGCACAGCGCGATCTCTACAACCACGGACTTTCGGCCTTCGTCCTCGGCCAAGCCCACGGTATGACGAAGGACGAACGCCGCGGCCCCGTGCTCGATCGCGCGCTCAAGCTCATCGCGAGCACGCAGTGCGACGACGGGGGTTGGGACTACCGGGCACGCCGTCAGAGCCGCGGACACGATCTGAGTCTCGTCGTGATGCAGGCGAAAGCGCTGCGCAGCGCCGTCGACAGCGGGCTCGAAGTGTCTCCCGC
>CAYZGY010000766.1:0-4264 GCA_964478085.1 uncultured Planctomycetia bacterium | reverse complement strand
CGACTCTTCGTCACGGCTTGAGCTTGACCAGCCCACTGACCAGCCCCCACAGACGCCGAAGGCGGTATTCTGTGTCGCGAGCGGCTCGGTGGGCTCCTGAAGTTCTACTATCGAAACGCGTGCGCCGAAGCGCGGCCGGGAGTACGGCGAGATCACCGATCCGGCGGAGAAAGCCGCGCCGCTGTTAGTGAGCCGCATCGGCTTTTTTTGCAAATCGCGAGAAGAACGCCTTATCGCGTGAATCAGACGTTTTTTCCAAATAGCCTGAGAGCTTGACAAAGCTCTGTTGCTGGACGTTGTCCTGGAGGAAATGGGAAAGATCATGAGCAAGCTCAAGCTGACATTGGCCGTTGTTGTTTCGACGATCGCAATCGTCTTGATTCTGTGCGAGACCGGTACTCCCGACGTCAGAGCGGGACGTCGACATCGAGTGGCCTTCGATGTCGGCTCATTGCGAGGATCCTACTCCTCCATGGGCCGGGCGGATGGCGCCCGATCGGTCTCGGTGGGCGTCACGACTTTTGACGGAAACGGTGGTGTCACTCGCTTTCTCCGTATCAACGCCAACGATGGGGAAGGCGGGCGACGGTTGATCGACGTAAGCTCCGAGGGTTCGTACACCGTCTCCGAAGAAGGAGTCGGCGTCATCCTCTTCACGAACACGATCGGAGACTCCACGGCCGAAGTGACTTTCGATTTCGTGATTCGCTCCTCGACGCGTCGCGGGCGCGGGCGAAGCCTGGTGGCACAAGAGGTCGTGGCGGTCCAACGTGAAGCGGGGATCACCGCCTCGTTGATCGAGGAGTCTTTCGTGCGCCAAGCAGATTAGTCCACCGCCGTCAGCGAGGTGGATGGAGATCCGCGCAGAAGAAGCCGGCCGACCTGTGACGCGCGAGTCGCAGGACGGCCGGGGCGGACGACCCGAAGAGCGAGCTGGAGATCGAGGAGCGCGAGCGTGGCTCAGATCTTGGTCGTAGTCTCGCGGCGTGGGCGCTGCCGATTACGACCTCACCGCTCGCCGGAGTATCGCTCGCCGACTCCGGCAGCGTTCGAGCCTGATCGGCTGGTCTGGAAGAGGCGCCTCTCGGAACGCAGCACGAGGTTTTCGGCCCACGATGGAAGGTGCTACCGGCGGAGAATATTCTCGATGAACAAGATCTATTTCTCGTTCAAGGACAACGCGACCGTTCCCGGGGTGGGGACGGTGCGGGATGAGGACATCGTCAGCTACGATGCCGCCGCGGATGAGTGGGGGATGTTCTTTGACGGCTCCGACGTGGGTCTGGGAGGCACGGATGTCGATGCCTTCAGCGTCCGTGCCGATGGGTCGATCGTGCTGTCCGTCAACTCCGGCAGCTTCAGTCTCGCAGGTCTCGTCGGGAACCACGATCGACGACAGCGACCTGATCGAGTTCACTCCCGTATCGACGGGCAGCTTCGCCTTCCTCCTCGACGGTTCCGACATCGGTCTATCGACCAATGGCGAGGACATCGACGGAGTCTGCTGGCTCGATGACGGCACGATCCTCTTCTCGACGCAAGGCACCGTCAGGCGCAAGGGCTCCTCGGTCGCGCCAGGCCCTGAATGCGCCAGAGCGGTGTGAGATGTTGATTTCGTGTACAGCGCCGTGGAGGCTGAGCGGGCTCGGGTTTGGCGGCGGTGCGGCGTTCGCGAGGTTCGGGCGCTGAGAGTCGCCGTGAGGCGCCCGCGCGGGCTCGGGTTCTGGAGGGGCCCGAGGCGAAAGTGCCTATCTGTAGCGCCACCGGGCGCAGGGTCGAAGTCTCGTTCCGATGCTCGAGAATCCGGGGGCGGCAGGAAAAAAAGTCGCCTACACCGTCGTCTCACGCGGCAAATCGATCGGCAAGGCGATTCGATCGCAGCGCTTTCGCTACACGAGATGGGCGACCGGCGAGGAGCTCTACGACCTCGAAGCCGATCCACGGGAGGAGACAAACCTCGCGAAGTCGACGGCCCACCGAGAGACTTTGAGCGAGATGCGCTCGCTTCTCGCCACGAAGGACAGCATCGCAGCGTCGGCGAAAAGGTGATCATCGGCGGGCTAACGGCCTTGTCGAGGCCGAGGATGGACGCAAAATCACGAATCCTGCGCCACCGACCACCGGCTATCGGGGTTCAAGCGTAGGACTCACGAGGACGATAGTCTCGATAGAGAGATCCACCGCATGCGTTCGACAAGAATAGCTACCGTGATCACGACACTAGGCTGGCTCGTGGCTCTGGGGCCTGCTGCCAACGCCGAGGAGACTGCCAACGCCGAGGAGACTGCGAAGGCCGAGGAGACCGCGAAGGCCGAGGAGACCGCAAACGCCGAGGATACGATCAGCGGAGAGGATCTCGAATTCTTCGAGTCGAAGATCCGTCCAGTGCTCGTGGAGCAGTGCTACCAGTGTCACTCGATCGAGTCGGGGAAGACCAAGGGCGGCCTGCTGCTCGACTCACGCGCAGGCGTGCGCCAAGGTGGTGAATCGGGCCCTGCGATCTCGCCGGGCGAGCCTTCGAAGAGCCTCCTCGTCCGCGCTCTCCGTCACAAAGGCATCAAGATGCCTCCGCGGCGAAAGCTCTCCGAGGATGTGGTCGCCGATTTCGAGAGCTGGATCGAGATCGGCGCTCCCGATCCGCGCGTGACGAAGTGGCAGAAGCCGAACTCGACCGTAACTCCGGAAGACATCGCGAAGGCGAAGAAGAGCTTCTGGGCCTATCAAGAGCCGAAGACCCCGGCACGCCCGTCGGTCTCCGCCAAGTCGTGGCCGAAGTCCGAGATCGACCTCCACATCCTCGCCGCCCTCGAGGAGCAGAAACTGAAACCCGTCGAGGACGCCGACATCGCCACGCTCCTCCGTCGTCTTCATTTCGATCTGACCGGACTGCCACCGAGGCCTCGCGACTTGCGCGACTTCGTCGAAGCTGCCCAAGAAGACCGCGACGCGGCGGTGAAGGCGAAAGTCGACGAGCTCCTCGCGATGCCGCAGTTCGGTGAGCGCTGGGGACGCCACTGGCTCGATGTCGCCCGCTACGCCGAGTCGACCGGCAAGAGCGTCAACGTGACGTATCCGCACGCGTGGCGGTACCGCGACTACGTCATCGATTCCTTCAACGACGACACGCCCTTCGATCAATTCATCCGAGAGCAAATCGCCGGCGACCTCCTCGACGCGAAGACCGATACGGAACGCCAAGAGAACTTGATCGCGACGGGATTCCTGGCCCTCGGAACGAAGTCGCTCGTCGAGCGGAATCCGCGTCAGTTCCGAGCCGATCTCATCGACGAGCAAATCGATACAACAACGCAGGCGTTCCTCGGCGTCACGGTCTCCTGCGCCCGCTGTCACGACCACAAATTCGATCCGATCCCGCCGACGGATTACTATGCGCTCGCCGGAATCTTCCTGAGCACGGACACGTTCTACGGCACGGTTCGAGCGACGCAGAACCGACACTCGAGCGATCTGATCACGTTGCCGATCGAGGACAAGACACCCGTCAGCCGAATCTACTCGGAGGACGACCTCGACGACATGCGACGGCAAGTTCGCGAGCTACGCCGCGATCTTTTCGAGAGCCGGCGAAATCGCGGTCGCACGAATCAGCAGAGCCTTCTCCGAACGCGTGCGCGAGCCTGGCAGATCGAAGGACGCATCGAATCTCTCGATGAGAACGGTGTGCCGAGGACGCTCGCGATGGGCGTGCGCGACGCGTCGGTCACCTTGGATGCGAAGCTCCTCCTTCGCGGCGACGTCGAAAAGCCGACCGAGCCGATCCCGCGAGGCTTCGTCCAGGTCCTTTCGAACGGCAAGCCGGCGAAAATCGCCAAGGGCACGAGCGGACGCCGCGAGCTCGCGAGCTGGTTGAGCTCGAGCGAGAACCCGCTGACGGCACGCGTCCTCGTCAATCGCGTCTGGCTTCACCTCTTCGGCGAAGGCCTCGTTTCGACGCCGAACAATTGGAGCGTCACGGGGCAAGCGCCTTCGCATCCAGAGCTTCTCGACCTGCTCGCCGTTCGCTTCATGAAGAAGCGCTGGTCGGTGAAGTCCCTGATTCGCGAGATCGTGCTCTCCCGGACGTATCAGCTCAGCTCTCGATTCGACCGCGCAAGCTACGAGATCGATCCCGACAACCGCTATCTCTGGCGCGCGAACCAGCGTCCCGTCGACGCAGAAGCGCTTCGTGACGCGATTCTCGCGGTGGGCGGCTCGATCGATCTCAGGCGCCCGCTCGGATCGCCGATCGCGCGCATCGGTGACA
>CAYZGY010000765.1:3514-4265 GCA_964478085.1 uncultured Planctomycetia bacterium | reverse complement strand
CGCGTCGCGGCTCCTCGCGGAACTCTACCTCCGGCGCACCTCGACGGTTCCCGAGCTCCAAGCGCGCGCCCTCCAGCTCGCCAAGATCGCGGTCGAACATCAGACCTTTCCCGACGCGAACAACTACGACACGCTCGCCTTCGCCTACGATCGCAATCGTCAGCCGAACGAAGCGCTTCAAGCGCTGCGCGAAGGGATCGAGAAAGTGCCGGCGGCGCAGAAGGCACAGCTCGAGCGTCGCCTCCAACAGTTCGTGGACCGCGCCCGCCAAGACCAAAAATGAAAACTGCCGTGCCCACTCTCTCGATTCGCTCCTGCACACGATCCGCGCTCGCGGCGATCGCCTGTGTGACCCTCTTCTTAGTCTGTTGTAACGGCGATGATTCCGGCTCGGACGGAGGATCGAGCCAGACGGGCGCGTCGAGCTCGACGGCCGGCGCCTTCCACTTCGTCGAGGGCGCTGCGGCCGCGGGCATTCAGTTTGTCCATACCGACGGCAGCTCCGGAAAGTACTACATCGTCGAGACGCTCGCGTCCGGGGTCGGGCTCTTCGACTTCGACGACGACGGCGATCTCGATATCTACTTCCTCAACGGCCGCGCTCTGCCGCCCTCGAGCGCGACGAACGCGCAAGCCTCGAACGCGCTCTACGAAAACAGAGGTGGCGGAAAGTTCGTCGACGTCACGAAGGAAAAGGGTGTTCCGGGCGTCTCGTTCTCGATCGGGTGTTGCGTCGGAGACTACGACAGCC
>CAYZGY010000765.1:0-3504 GCA_964478085.1 uncultured Planctomycetia bacterium | reverse complement strand
TCGGCGGTGTTCGACGACCTCGACAGCGACGGCGACCTCGACCTCTACGTCACCGGGTACGGACGCAACGTGCTCTACCGTAACGAGGGGAAAGCGGGCGGCTACAAGTTTACCGACGTGACGGATGAAGCCGGCGTCAACGACGACCGCTTCAGTGCCGGTTGCGCCTTCGTCGACTACGATCACGACGGCGACCTCGACCTCTACGTCGCGAACTACTGCATCGTCGACTTCGAGAAGTCGACTCCGTGCGAGACGAACGGAGTCTCGGGCTACTGCGCCCCGGGCCAGTACAAGCCCGTCCACGACGCGTTCTTCGTCAACGACGGAAACGGCAAGTACAAGGACGCGGCAGCGGAGGTCGGGGTAGTCCTCGACGACCCGGGGCCGAAGTGGGGAATGGGTGTCGTGGTCGTCGACTACAACGACGACGGCTGGCCCGACATCTACGTCGCCAACGACGTCAGCGACAATTTCCTCCTCGAGAACCAGAAGAACGGCAAGCTCCAGCACGTCGCGCTCGAACGTGGCGTCGCCGTCAGCATGGACGGTACCGAGCAAGGCAGCATGGGCCTCTCTGCGGAAGACTACGACCGTGACGGACGCTTCGACATCGTCGTCACGAACTACCACAAGCAGCTCAACGCGCTCTACCGCCAGAGCGAGTTCGGGTTCTCCGACGAGGCTCTCGGCAAGGGGCTCGGAGAGTCGACCCTCCCGATGGTCAGTTGGGGTACGAAGCTCTTCGACGCGGAGGCCGATGGCTGGCTCGACCTCTTCATCGCAAACGGGCACCTCGAAGACCAGATCGACCAGTACGACGACTCGTCCGAGTACCTTCAGAACAACCAGCTCTTCCGCAACGAGAAGGGGAAGTTCATCGAGGTCACGCAATCTTCGGGTCCGGCCTTCGGCGAGAAGCGCTCGAGTCGAGGCGCAGCTTTCGGAGACATCGACAACGACGGCGACATCGACGTGGTCGTCTGCAACTCGCGCGCGGCGCCTTCCCTCCTCCTCAATCAGCGTGACAACGACAACCACTGGATCCGCCTGACACTCCGCGGCAAAAAGGATCGCTACGCGCTCGGAGCCAAGGTGACCGTCTACCACGGCTCGACGAAGCAGGTAGCGGAGGTGCGCAGCGGTGACAGCTACTGCGGCCAGAACGATCTGCGTCTCTACTTCGGCCTCGGCGACTCGACGGTCGTCGACAAGGTCGAGGTGCGGTGGCGACCGAACGAGGTCTCGACCTTCGAGAAGCTCGCGGTCGACCGAGACCACACGCTCACCCAATGAGCGGAGACTCGCCGTGGCGAATTCGAAGAACGTCGGGTTCTTGATCGCGGGGATCTTCCTCGTCTCGGTCGGCGCCTTTCTCTTGAGCCTCAAGGCTTGGAGGAAGCAGGCGGTCGAGAACGAGCAGGCCGCAAGGAGCGGCTCCGTTTCACCGACGGGGACAGGAGAGACGAGCGCTCGAGAGGCTCCAGCGAGCCGGCAAGAGCGAGTCGAGGCCGACGTCGAGGCGGCGAGCGCTCTCGCGGTGATCGGGGAGCACGGCGAGGCCGCCAAGTCTCTGACTCGCGTGCTCTCGGAGTTTCCGTGGGCGACGATGGCCTACGCGCCACTCGCGGAGGCGTTCCAAGGCCTCGGACGTGCGGAGGAAGCGCGCGCGATGCGTGCGGCCGCTGTCGATCGGGAGTTCGTCGAGCGGGAGCACATCTGGGAGATCGAACAACGGCTCCGAAGCGCCGAGACTCGAGGAAAGTCACCAGCCTCGCTCGAGCTCGCGGATCTGTATCTCTCGCTCCTGCGCGGTGACGCTGCGCGCGCCAAGATTGGCGAGCTCACCGAGACCTTCGGGAACGACCAGGACGACATCGAGGTCCTCCGCGCTCACCTCGACTGGATCTCCGGTCGCCACGACGACGCCTCGAAGCGGCTCGAGAGGCTCTCCGGGGCACCCTGGGTGAGCGAGGGGACGCGACGGCGCGAGCTCTGGCTTCGGGATCCGGCCCGTCGAAAGGCGCCTGACGAGGATCTCGTCGAGCTCGAAAGACGCGTTCTCGACCTGCCCTGGAAGGAGTCGGCCGGACCGCGACTCGAGCTCGCGGCCGACTACGCAGCCTCGGGGCGCGTGGCCGAAGCGCGTCGACAGCTCCGGCTCGTCGAGAAGCTCGATCCCGCCTCGACGGTCGCCAGCGAACGGCTCCTGCCCCTTCTCGTCGAGCCTCGCTGGGCCTTCGAGCGCCTGCGAGTGCTTCGATTCCTCCTCGCTCGTCGCCCGGACGACGACTCGATCCTCCGGGAGATCGACGGGCTCGAGAGACACTGGATCGTCCGCTGAGCATGTTTCGGTTTGCTGTTAGCGAGGGGATAGGGTCCTGTCGAACCGGGCGGATCATCGACGCCCCGGAAACTTATTTCGAAGCGTCCGCCCGTCTTGCGACCGAGAAACCCGTCCAGTAGACTAGCGTTAACGTTTCTACGCCACCGGAGGCGCGAGGCGCTCGGTTCGTGTGAATCGGAGCTTCACGAGCACGACGTTCCGAAGTCGAGTCGATCTGTGAAAGGCGCTGCATGAGTCACGCGGACCGACAGATCGCCTCACTTCCGTGAATTGTGAGATCGTTGCGAAGAGTGCGGGTACCGTTCTCTTCGGATTCTTCCGGCGGTGTCAACTAGGGTCGCGCCAAAGTCCGTAAGGACCGAGGTCAGTTTCTGCAAGACGCTCGCGTCTTGTGCGTCACAAGCCTGCAACCGCTCCGCGACGATGGAGTGGCGAGGCAGGTTGGAGAGGTTGGAATCTCGCGATGGAACGAAACACGAGTTTTCCTCGACGTTCTGTTTCCGTGCTTGTCGCTTGGCTGTTCGTGACGGTATTCGGAGTCGATGCCCCCGGGCTCGCGCAAGACTGCGGGTCCCTGCTCGTTCCCGTCGACGCCGACTACAAGTACTTCAAGGGTCGTTCCGAGCCGAGCCCCGGTGATGCCAACGAGCCGACTCTCGACTGGACGGAGCCCGACTTTGACGACGCGACCTGGGAAGAAGGCGTCGGCGGCGTCGGCTACGGCGACCGCACGGGCGAGATGGGCATCGCGCTCGACGACATGCGCAACTCGTACTGGAGCGTCTACCTCCGCACGCGCTTCGAGCTCGAAGATCCGGACTCGATCAACGTTCTCGAGCTCAGCGCCGCCTACGACGACGGATTCGTCGCGTACCTCAATGGCGTCGAGATTCTTCGGCGTGGCGTCGGCGCAGCCGGCGTCACCTCCCCGTTCAACACGGCCGCGGCGAGCCACGAGTCGACGAACATCGAGACTTTCACGATCAATGACGTCTCGATGCTCACCGACGAGAACGTCCTCGCCATCCAGGTTCACAACACGACGCTCGGCTCGAGCGACTGCGTCTGGATCGCCGACCTCGTCGCGAACCCCGACACCTGCCCGCAGGCCGTCACGTGTCAGAAGAACCCCGAGGGAACGGTCACGCTCAACTGGG
>CAYZGY010000764.1:0-4266 GCA_964478085.1 uncultured Planctomycetia bacterium | reverse complement strand
GGGCAGCGGGGCGACAAGCCTTCGTCTATACCAAGACACTACCCCAGTGGTGGCACGTGCTCACCCGACTCTATCGCTGAAGCTCGTCACGCGCCCGCGATCCCCACCACGCCTTCTCGTTCAGCTCGACGGTTCACGTCGGACGCGAAGCGGCCGTCCTCGTCGGTCGAGCCTCGCGGCGGGTCGGCGCGACGTGTCAGTCATCACGACACAGGGTCAACATCGACCGAAGTCATCACCCTCAGCCGACGGCTCATGCGCTACCGCTGCACGAGATTCCCCTCATCACACGGCTCCCAGTAGTAATCCTCATGCGCCTCGACGTAGACGTGCACACGAGGCACCTCCCACACGAGACCCGAGCTCACGTTACGATCGGCGCCGAGCGGGCCCGCTTCGCGGTCGTAGTGCGCGAACTCTCGGTACTCGCCGATCGGGCCTTCACCGTAGGCACGTTCGGCATCGAGCGCGACCGGGCGAGATACGGCGTGGCGGGCAGCGCCCTCGACCGCACGCTCTCCGTTCTCGACGCTCTCGAACGCGACTCCGCTCTCACCGTATTGAACCGACAACGCGACCGGTCCAGTCTGACGTTCGGGGCTCGAACGAGGGCCGACACAGCCTACGCTCGAGAGAGCCGCCAGGATCGTGAGAGACAGGATCGTCGAAAGTCGCACGTCTTCTCCGGAGATCGAGGAAGGGTGCGTGGCGATCCAGTACCGCCACGCGCCCCTCATTCTTGCTGGTTGGGGTAAATCGAGGGCGGCCCTGCGCGCTCGAGAGGGGCCTTCCCGAAAGGCCCCTTAGCAATCCGAAAGGAAATCGTGTCCGCGGACCGTCTTGCGGCCGTTCGCACCGGCGCGGGCCGCCGCCTGACCGATATACCAGTGAACGACATTGTTGAGCGCCTCGAGGCAGTCACCCGAGACGTTGACGCCGTGAGCCTTGAGGGCTTCCTTCGTCTTGCTACCGACGAGGAGCATCTCCGGCGCTGCACCCTTCTTCGCCTTGGCCTTTTTCTTCGACTTCTTCTTCGCCATGTTCTACCTCTTTCTGTGGCTTGGCGTCCGTTAGGACGAGTTTCGTGAAACGTTCAGGACTGGCCTGAGCGTAGGCCGATATCGTCCCCAGGCGCAACAAGAAAGTGGCGGAATTGGCCCCTATACGGTCTCTGGAGCCCGTTCTGCGGGTTTTACTCAGCGAACGCGGCATGGACGCGCTTGACGAGACCCGTGTCGCGCTCCGTCGACCCGTGGAGGAGCCCGAGGTTCGCCGCGAGGAATCGATCACGCCACTGGGGCGAGACGTGGAAGTAGTCCTCGAGCACCGCCGAGCTGAACTTGTACGCGTGGGCGTCGTCGCCCTTGCGGAAGATCAAGAGTCGCGCTGCGCGAATGATCTCGCGCGCATCGCCACCGGCCCCCATGTGCGCGAGCAGGTCCGATCTCGCCGAACTCGTGTCGCTGCGAAGCTTCGCGAAAACGCTCTCGATGGACGCGTCTTTCGCCCCGTCGCCCTCGGTCGGAGCGAGCGTGTCGATGCGCGCTCCGGCAAGCTTGCCGCGACCCTCGGCGCTGCCTCGGAAGAGCGGCAGGAACGACGCAGCTTGCAGGAGAACGATCTTTCTCGTCTCCTCGTTCGACGCGGTCCAGAACGCGAAGTGGAGCGCGTTCGCGGTCGTGATCGCGTGGAGAGGAACGATCGCCGCCTGGCGCAGGACGAGCTCCGACGCAGCGATGAAGATCGCGTCCCAGATCGTCGTCGCATGGACGCCGCGGTTGACGAGCTCGACGACCTTCTGCGCGGCGAACTCCTCGGTTCCATCGCGCAACGCGAGATGCGCGATGTCGAACGCGACGTTGTCGTACTTGCCACCTGTACCGTCGGTCTTCAGCTTCTTCACGAGCTCGACGTTGCGACGGAACGGGCGATCGGCCGCGTGGTCATTCTTCGACGGATTGCCGTCTTTGTGCTCGAGAAGAGCGTAGGCGAGCGAACGAAGCACGGGCTCGGCGTGCTCGTAACCGATGACCTGAAGCGTGCGGTAGCTATTCGCGACGTAGATGGCCTTGTGACCGATCGAACGGTAGTCGCGCGAGCCGAGCTTCCAAAAGAGCTCGAAGATCTCGCCGATCGAGGCCGATCGCGCCAGCGCTGCGATCGCGGCGTCGCTCGCCTCTTCGTCCCAAGCGTCCATCGCGGCGACGAAGTCGGCTTTCGCGTGAGAAGCCGCCGGAACATTCTTCTCGTTGACGGGCGACATCGTCCAATCGCCCTCGCTCACGTCGCGAGCCTGGGCCGATTTGAAGTAGTCGAGCGCCCACAGGATCGGCAACCAACGCTCGGAATCCGGCGCCGCGAGACTCGCCAGGTGCGCGGAGTGAACGACGAGCACCGAGTGGAACTTGAACCCGACGTACGGACGCGGCTGAACGTTTCGTACCCCCGCGAGGAGCAAGGCAGCGAGCACCTCGCGATAGCTCAGACCGCCACGGATCTTCGTTGCCATCTCCTCGAGCAACTTGGCGCGCGGCGTGTCCTCGATGAAACGAACGAGTGGCTCGATCTCATCGCGAAATCGAACAGCGCCTGCGGGCAGCTTCGCCTCCTCGGCCGAGACACGACCGGTTCCACGCAAGATCCCTTCGAGCCCCCCCATTCCGACAGACATGCCGCCGAGAAACGCGCCGCTCAGGAGCGCGCCGCCACCCGAGAGAAACGATCGTCGCGAAGATCGAGAAGAGTTTTCGTGAGCCGCCATGATCTCCTCCTCAGAGGGTCGAGTCCGGTCGCGCTCGCTACTTCTTCTTCGCGAGCGCTGCGACCATCTCGTCGTTCGTGTCGTACTGACGGAGCTCCTTGAGAAGAACCTCCGTCGCCTTGGGGAGCTTGCGCCGTCCCATCTTCTTCACGAGGTACTCGATGCACTTGATCTCGGGCTCGAGGAGAAGCCTGTCTTCGTTCCTCGTGCCGGATTCCTTGACGTCGATCGCGGGCCAGATACGCTGCGTCGCGAGCTCGTTCGAAAGAACGATCTCCATGTTACCCGCGCCCTGGAACTCGCGAAAGATCACCTCGTCCATGGCGCTGCCGGTCTCGGTGAGAACCGTGGCGACCATCGTGAGCGATCCGCCGTTCTCGAGGGCCCTCGCCGACCCGAAGAGCGCCTTGGGCCGCTCGAGCGCGCGGGCGTCGAGCCCACCCGTCAGAACGCGACCTTTTTCGCGCCGGGCCTGATTGAAGGCTCGACTCAGTCGCGTCAACGAGTCGAGGAGCACGACGACGTCCCTCCCGGCCTCGACGAGACGCTGAGCGCGCGAGATCATCAGCTCGGCGGCCTGCACGTGGCTCGCCGCGTCGAGATCTCCCGACGACGCGAAGACCTCGCCCGGGACGTTGCGCTTGACGTCCGTGACCTCCTCGGGCCGCTCGTCGACGAGCAGGATCATCACGTGAACGTCGGGATAGTTCGACGCGACCGAGTGCGCGATCTGCTGCAGCAGTATCGTCTTGCCGGACTTCGGCGGCGCGACGATCATGCCGCGCGAACCGAAGCCGATCGGACAGAAGAGGTCGACGATGCGCATCGCGAGAGGACCGCCGTCCTTCGCGAGGCGCAGCTGTCGCTCGGGAACGACCGCGGTCAGGTCGTGAAACTTCGGACGATTCGCGTGCTCCCCCGCAGCTCCCCCCTCGATCTCGAGGATCTCGACAAGCTCCTGCACGCCGGCCAAAGAAGACCGCAGCGAAGAACCTGGAGCCGAACCGCCACCAGATTCTCCGAACGAATCCTCATCTCCACCGCCACGCCCTCTCCCTCCGGCGCCACCGCGGCCGGGACCCGCCGCTCGCCCGACTCCCTGGAGCGTCCCGCGGATCGTCTCGCCTCCACGCAGGTCGAACTCGCGGCACATCTGGCTCGAGACGACCGGATCCTCGTCCTGCGGGCGGAACTCGACCTCAGCGAAACGCAGGAACCCGCCTCGCTCGCCACGCTCAAAAAGCGCGCTTACGGTCGTCGTCGTCTTGGTGACCAATTCAGCTCTTCCTCAAACGAGTCTTGGGAAACAGGAAGTGTGGGGGGCAGGCAGAAGGCCCTTCCGCGGAGGAAGGGCAGTATACGTCGGGCTGACGCTGCGGACTACCTCGATTTTCCTTCGCGATCCGGGCGCGTACCTCAACCGCCGTCAACAAAGAGGAGGAAGGCGTCGACGCTGCCGTCGTGGCTCGAGATCGAGCCTCCACCGACCGAGAACTGCATCGTGC
>CAYZGY010000763.1:0-4272 GCA_964478085.1 uncultured Planctomycetia bacterium | reverse complement strand
GATCGCTGGGTCTATGATCGCTGGGTCTATGATCGCTGGGTCTATGATCGCTGGGACCTCGATCACTGGATCTATGATCGCGCGGCGGGCCTCGATGCCCACCGCTGTCACCACGGGGACCGCCCCGCCCGGGGCCACCGCGTCCCCCATCACCCGGTCGACCACCCGGTCGACCACGCGGCTTGGAACGCTTCTTGATCAGCGCCTCGAGCTTCTCGGCGGCGAATTCCGCCTCCTGGTCGGTGATCTCTCCAGCATCGTTTCCTTCGAGATCGATACGAGGAGTCCCCTGCTTACAGCAGCCCAGGTAAGCTTCCGTGGCGGTGTAACGGTAGAGCGCGAGGCGGAGAGGACCGCTCTTGACCTCCATACGCTCTCGGATGTCCGAGTGAATCCGCAGCTTGAGCGGCTTCACGTCTTCTGGGCGCGTCCGGAACGCGGCCGGGAACTTCTCACACAGGGACAGTAGAACTAGCATCGCCTCGTCGGGCGGTGCCGGACTTCTCTGCTGTGGACGTCGCGGCCCGCGACCTGCTGGCGCCTCACGACGCCCCCCTCTGTCCGTGGTCATGAAATCCTCTTCGGCTTCGAATGGCCTAAACTACAGACATGGAGGATAACCGACCACGAACCAAACCCAAGCCCTTATCCACTAAATGAGCGGGAGAGGTCGAACCGGTATCGCTGAGGCCTCGGAACTCGGGGCATGCCGAGGCCGAGTCCTCGGGTACAATGCGCCGGTCATGCGCACCCTCCGACGAAATGCCCAAGACCAGCGTCGATTCCTCGGCTCGACAACGACGGCTCTCATCGCGATCGGAGCGCTGAAGCTCGTCTTCCCGAGTGGCCTCCTGGCCGACGAACCATCCTACGAGGAGATCGTTCGCGAGGGCGAACCCGTCGCGTACTGGCGCTTCAGCGAGAAGACAAAAGCGGTCCGTCCGGTGAACGGCCCTCGCCCCGCGCGGTACCCAGCGTTCACGAAATCGAATCGTGCGGCATTCTTCTCCGGAAGCGGAGAGGTCATCACCGTCGCCGACCCCGGCAAGAAGAGCGACTTCGACTTCGATCTCGGGGATACGATCTCGATCGAGGCTTGGGTCTCACCCGACGCGATCACCGACGGCATGCAGCGCTACATCGTCGGCAAAGGACGCACGAATCGCGCCGGCTTCGCACGCGAGAATCAGAACTGGTCGCTGAGACTCCGCGGAGCAGGGGGCACGGCTCGCCTGAGCTTCCTCTTCCGCGATCGCGACAACCGCCCGCCTGGTCATCCCGCGCACCAATCGGACTGGCATCGATGGACGTCGACGAACGGAATCGAGATCGCGTCCGGATGGCATCACGTTCTTCTTTCGTACACGTTCGGTCGCAGCGCGAGTGTTCGCGCGTACATCGACGGCGTGGAGACGAAGGGAATGTGGGACCTCGGCGGCGCTTCCGACGAGGCACCCGTCGTCGACGATGACGAAGTCTGGATCGGCTCGTCGCTCGGTCGTTCTCCGACCACGACCTTCGTCGGCGGAATCGACGAGGTCGCGATCTATCGACGCGCGCTGTCGATCGACGAGATTCGACGACGCGTCAAGATCGACTCGAAGATTCCGGTACCTCGCAAGATCGTGTCCGATCCGCACGTCCCGCCGACCGACCTGCCGAGTGGCGCCGTTCGAGCGGGCGTCTTCGAAGGCATCCACGATCGCAAGTCGTGGCAGCGCGACGCGCCTCCTGAGAAAACCGAGGAGTTCGATCAGCGCGCATTCGCGTTCGTCGACGTACCCCACAAGTACACGACGAGCGGCGTGCGCGTCGATCGAAGCAATCCGTACCTTCTGAGCGCGAGCGGCATCTGCCGACTCCCCCCGGGCAAGTACCGCTTCCTCTTGCGCTCGTTCAGCTCCGCTCGACTGTGGATCGACGGCAAGAAGATCGCGGAGACGAGATTCCAGACGCGCAACGCCGACGGGCACGAGGCCGTCCCCGACGTCCCCGCAGTAGCGCATCCGACGCTGCGGCCGTTGCCACCGGGCCACGCGGAAAAGCTCGTTCACATCGACCTCGCGAAGAACGACCGAAAGAACCACGCTCGCTGGATTCGCCTCGACGCAGTGATCGGCGGCAAAGGGCTCCGCCAAGAAACCGGCGAGCTCGTCGCTGCGTACTCGCGCGACGAGGGTCCCTTCGTCGTGCTCTCGCCGACAAGCGAGTTCGCGCTCGACGACGAGAGCTGGGACATCTATCGCGACGAGACCCGCCTCGTCAGCGCGAACCGCAATCGTGAATCGCGCAACCGCCAAAACGCGCACGAGTCGGAGTACTGGACGAAGCGTCACGAGTTCGCACGCGAATACGTGAAGAGTGGCGACCCGATTCCCGGGGTCGATATGAACGGTCGAAGCGCATCCGAGGTCATCGACGCACTCATCGACGTTCGTCTCCGTGGCGAAGGGGTCGAGCCGGCCGAGGAGATCGACGACGCGGCCTTCCTCCGGCGCACGAGCCTCGATCTTCGCGGCACGATTCCGACTCCCGAGGAGGTGCTCGCGTTCGAGCTCGACAAATCGAAAGACCGCCGAGCCCACTGGATCGACCGACTCCTCGATGATCCGAGTTGGGCCGATCATTGGGTCGGATACTGGCAGGACGTCCTCGCAGAGAACCCCGGCATCCTCAAGCCGAAGCTCAACAACTCGGGCCCGTTCCGCTGGTGTATTCACGAGTCGTTCCTCGACAACAAGCCGATCGACCGATTCGTCACCGAACTCGTGATGATGGAGGGCAGCAAGTACGGAGGCGGCCCGAAGGGGTTCGAGCTCGCGACACAGAACGACGTACCGATGGCCGCGAAGGCGCACATCCTCGGCACGGCGTTTCTCGGCGTCGAGATGAAGTGCGCGCGGTGCCATGACGCGCCGTTCCATCCCTGGCGTCAGCACGACCTCTTCAGCGTAGCGGCGATGCTCAAGCGCAAGGATCAAAGCGTCCCGAAGTCGAGCTCCGTACCGCGCTCGAAGGAGGAGCTCGAAGAGATGATGGTCGAGGTGACACTCGCGCCGGGCTCGAAGGTCAAGCCCTCGTGGCCCTTCGCTAACATCGCGCCGGAGCGCCCCGACGCGAGCCTCTTGCGAAACTCGAAGGATCCGCGCGAGCAGCTCGCGGCGATCATCACGGGACCGCAGAATCCACGCTTCGCGAAAGTCATTGCGAATCGCCTGTGGAAGCGCTACCTCGGCTACGGATTCGTCGAGCCCGTCGACGACTGGAATCTCGAGAGCGCCTCCCATCCGGAGCTTCTCGAGTTCCTCGCACGCGAGCTCACGACCAACGGATACGACCTCAAGCACCTCGCACGCGTGATCGTCAGCTCGAAGACGTACGCACGCGCGCCGCAGCCCGATGTCTCGGGAGGGGATCCGTCCCGAGTTCCCGATCCGGAGGAGCGGCTATTCCGGGGGCCGATCCGTCGTCGCCTGACGGCGGAGCAGGTCGTCGACTCGCTCTTCGCTGCGGTCGGCAAGCCTCTCGACTCCGAGGAGCTCAATCTCGACGTCGACGGCCGTCGCCCGATCACAGCGTTCCTCAACCTCGGCACCCCGAGGCGGGCGTGGGAGTTCACCTCGCTCTCGAACGAGCGCGATCGCCCCGCGCTGTCGATGCCTGTCGCACAGAGCATCACCGACGTCCTCAAAGCCTTCGGTTGGCGCGAGACACGGCAAGACCCGATCACGGTACGCGAAGAGACTCCGACCGTGATTCAACCTCTCCTCATTGCGAACGGCACGGTGGCACATCGCGTCTCGACGCTCTCCGATGGTGCGACGATCACCGAGCTCGCCATGCGCGACATTCCACTTGACCAGTTCATCGACGGTGTCTTTTCTCGACTCCTTACCCGCGCACCTTCGAAGACCGAGCGCGAGCTTTTCACCGAGCTCCTCGAGCCCGGCTACTCCGTGCGATTTCGCGAGCTGCCGAGCGGTGCGCGAAAGAAGAAGGCACGACGCCACGCGGTCTCGTGGTCGAACCACCTCCACGCCGACGCGACGCGTATCAAGATGGAGATGGAAGCCGCAGCTCGCGCCGGCGACCCACCGACCGACCGCCTCGTCGAAGATTGGCGCGCGCGCGCGGAAGACATGGTCTGGGCGCTGATCAACTCTCCCGAATTCCTCTTTGTCCCGTAGGAGCCTGTTGAAGAAGTGCTTCGAGTGGTCAAGCGAGACGATTCGTTCGAGATCGAGGAGCTGAAACGGAGCCAATGTGGAGCAT
>CAYZGY010000762.1:0-4272 GCA_964478085.1 uncultured Planctomycetia bacterium | reverse complement strand
AGATCACCTGCGTCGAATGGAGGACGTCCCCCTTCTTCGCCGAGCCGTTCCAAACGTGCTGGATCCTCGATTTCCCGCTTCGAACGAGCTGGAGCCTCCACCCCTCCTGCGGAGCGAAGAAGACGAGAAGCCCCTCGGAAGTCATCGCCCAGTGCTCGCCCATCAACTCGTCGATCTTCCGGGTGTTCCAGATGGCCGAAACGCTTCCGTCGAAGTCGTCCATGAACTCGAGGAGCTCACGAGAAAGAAGATGCTTCCCTTTGAGAAAGACGAGCTCGCGCGCGTACTTCACGGGACGCCCCCGATCGTTCTCGACCTCGATCCGCGCGATGATCGCTGCGTCCGTATCTCGCAAGAAGACGACTTCCGCTCTCGACTCGAGATCGGACTTTCCGGCCACGTCGGGTACGAGGCGGAGCCTGCTCGTCGCCGGCTCGAGCGAAGCCCCGTGACGACGGATCCCGACGATCATCCCGGGCTCCAGGGAAGAGGCGACAGAAACGTCGGCGAGGAATTCACTCTCCTCGGATCCGAGGCGAAGAAAGGTCTCATCTCGGGGAGCGCACGAAAGCGCGCCGAGGCTCACCAGGGAAAGAACAACGACGAGTGATCCGCTTCGAATTGACACGCAAGATGGCTCGATCGATTACTTCGCGCCGCCGCCACTGGAAGGCGTCGTACCGGGAACCTCGTAAACCTTCGCGCCGAGCTCCGTCCGCCGCGGGCTCAGATCCGCTGTGCCGTGCTCTTCGGAAAACGCCTCGGCGTAGTAGCGGATCGTCGTTCCGCCCGGAAGCGCGGGCAGGTAGCCGACGTACTGACCGTCCTTTTCGCGGGTCAGCCGAATCTCCTGGAAGGGAGGCGAGGTCGGAACGTCGAGTCGTTTGACCACCGAATAGTGGAGCCAAACGCCACTCGGCGCTGGGTCTTGCGCCGAGATGACGACGATCTTTCCTGCCGCGTCGATCTCGACGGATACGATCTGGGGGCGCGGCTTTTTCAAGGTCTCGTGCTCGCGGAGGAACTTGCCCCGCTCGACGATGAAAGTCTCGAGACCGATGCGCTTGCGTGGACCGAATCGGCCCGGCTCGGTGTAGCCCTTCGCGAGTCCTCCTTCGAAGGCCTCGAAGCCCGCGAGCTTGCGGTAGTCGATCTTGACGTCGTGCGAGATCATCTTCGCGATCGTCGTGATCTGCGGGCCGAGCTTCTCCCATCGCAACCACTCATCGGCGATCGTTCGCACGTGTGAGACGTAACGCGCGCGAAGGCGCGGATTCGCCAGCAGGCGATGGATGAGTGGCATGCCCGGATCCTCCGCACCCTGGAGCGGGTCTAGCTCGATGCCGATCGCGTTCTCGGGCAAGGTCTCGCGGTAAAAGCGACCGACGTCTTGGATCGTCTCGTTGGCGTCACGCGGAATCAGGTGAAACCGCCCGCCGCGATCTTGGTAGAGATCGTAGTCGCTCGTCGGCGAGAAGATGTAGCCGTCCGAGTTGATGAGAACATTGTCGAGCGCGAGAAACCAGAGCGCCCGGTCGAGGTTCAAGATCGACTTGAGCCGTTCGGGAAGGTGCTCGGCCTCCGTACGGTTCAACGCACGGCAGAGCAGGATCAAATCCGTCCACGCCTCCTCGCCGCCGCCGGATCGCAGAACGTACTGCCTCTCGTACGACTCTCGATCTTCACGACCTTGATACGAGAACGAGCGATTGCGCCGATCTCCGACGACCTTCCAGCGCTCCCCCCGCCCCGTGCCGAACCACTCGCGCAGGAAGACCTTGTTGAACTGCTGCTGATTGACAAAGACCCCCCAGTTCTCGTCGCCGACGACGGCACGTACGAACCCGACCTTCGGCGCGGGCAAGTAGCTGCGCGCGACGAGGTTGTAGAGGTAGACGCGCAGGTACGTCGGGTCACCGTGAGAGTTGAGCAGGTTGATCGTGCGGTAGCCGTAGAGCCGCTGCTGATCGTGGACGTGATTGATCGTGACGTTGAACGATCGCTTCTTGCCCTCCGGGACGAACCACAGCGACGACGTGCCGCGGAATCGGATGCCGGCGCCATCGTAGCGGCGCCCGTCGATCGTCAAGGTCGCGGGAATGTCGATGTCCGTGAAGCGGAAGTCCTCGAGCTGCTCCTCCCAGTCGTCCTCACCGAAGTCGAAGAAGATCGTTCGCAGGACGCCCGGGTCGAAGAGCGGCTTGTTTCCGTACGAATGGACGCCGCTGGGCCTGAGCGGCGGAGAGGGGTGCTCCGCGCGAAACTTCTCGTAGGCCTCACGGCGACGCTCCTCTTCGCGACGACGGCGCTCCTCGCGGCGACGTTCCTCTTCGCGACGACGCTCCTCCTCGCGTTCTTGCCGCTCTGCGCGCTTCTTTTCCTCTTCCGCGCGTTCCGCCCTCTCTTCGGGAGTGAGCTCGCGCTTGTCCTCTTCGGCCTTCTCCTTCGCCCGCTCGGCCTCTCGCTCACGAAGCCGCCACTCGTAGCGCCAACGACGACCGCGACGCTCGCGCTCACGACGACGCTGATCCTCGACGATCGTCTCGCGCGCACGACGAAGCTCGTTTTGGTCGAGCCGACCGTTCTGGTCCTTGTCGAAGTACGAGAGAATCTCGCGCTTCTGACCGGGACGCACCTGAGGAAGGATCGGCGCGAGAGGATCTTCCTTCTCCTCGTCTTCCGCCTCCTTCGTCTCCCCCTCGGTCGACTTGTCTTCGTTCTCCTTCTCCTTCTCCTTCTTCTCGGCCTCCTGAGCCTCGAGAGACGGAACGAAGAACGCGAGGACCAGAAACGCGAGGACCAGAAACGCGAGAAACCTCGGTCGATACTTCTTCATGCGGCGCTCGTCGTGAAAGTCCGGGACTACCAGCTATCCGTACGGAACGGAGACGCGGGCAAGCCCGCCTTGTTGTAGAGATTCGCGCCGACCGGGTTCATCGAGTAGGCGTAGCGCACGGCGACGGGCTTCGGAACGTCGGGCGACCTCACGAGGACGTCGTCGCCGTCGATCGTCGCCTCGGCCCAGTGCCACTTCTGATCTTCACCAGCGATCGCGAAACGGCCGAGCTTGCCGCCCTCGACAGCCTTCCTCGGCTCCAGCCCCACCATCTCGCCGACGATGAGCCCACCGCTTGCGTGATCGAACGAGACGCGGATGGCTCCACCTTCGACCTTGTGGCTCTTGTAGAGCGGACCACTCGGGACGACAGCCTTCTTTTCGTAAGTCTGGTGAAGCGCCCAATGCGCGAGACGGATTCCGACGTCCTGCTTGTTGCGCGGGTGGATGTCGCGCGCTTCGCCGATGTCGATGATCACCGCCATGCCCGTGTGCGGAATCTCGAGGGCCTGGAGCTGCGCCTCGCGGATCCGCGCCCAGCCGTCTCCCCCCGCAGGCTTGTCGTTCGGATTGCGGAAGTTGGCGAGCTGCACCCAATAGAACGCGAGGTTCGGGTTGAAGAGCTTACGCCACCCGTTCACGAGAGCCTTCTTCTTGTGGTAGTACGAGACGCCCTCATTGCCGTTCGACTCGCCCTGGTACCAGATCGCGCCGCGCATCGCGAAGGGTGCGAGCGGATGGACCATCGCGTTGTAGATCGCCGAAGGATGTCCGCCGCCGACCTTCGTCGTCTTGTCGTAGGCCTCGACCTTCTTCGCGATGCCCTCGAGCTCGGGAACGGAGCGGAAGCCGTCGAGCGTCGTCCAAGGCTCGATACGCGTGCCACCCCAGTTCGATCCGACGAGACCGATCGGCACGCCGAGATCCTTCTGCAAGCGACGACCGAAGTAGTATCCCACTGCCGAGAATCCACTCGAGGTCTTCGGCGAGCAGACCTTCCACGACCCCGGACACGTGTCCTTCGGAACGGGTGACGTGGTATGCCCCTGCACGTTGAAGAGGCGAATCTTCGGATGGTCGGATGCGGCGATCTCCTCCTGAGCGTTCTTGGACGCCCTGATACTCCACTCCATGTTCGACTGGCCGGAGCAAATCCAAACTTCGCCGACGAGGACGTCGCGGAGCTCGATCTTGTTCTTCCCCGTGACCGTCAGAACCTGCCCATCGGCGCTCGCCTTCAGAGCGTCGAGCTTGACCTGGAATCGACCGCCTTCACCAGCCGTCGCTGTCTTCGTCTGCCCCGCGAACGAGACCGTGATCTTCTCTCCCTCGTCGGCCTTTCCCCAGACGGGCACGGCCATGCCCTGCTGCAGCACCATCGAGTCGCCGAAGATCGAAGCGAGCTTGACGTCCGCAGATGCCTGTGATGTCGCGAA
>CAYZGY010000761.1:0-4278 GCA_964478085.1 uncultured Planctomycetia bacterium | reverse complement strand
TGTAGCCCGCGCCACCAATGCCACTAAAGATTTCGGGCACCCATCCATTTTGGCCCGACCGGGGCACCCGGGGGACCAATTCCGCCAGGGACCGTCGCGACGGAGTTATGTCATTCTGACCCCGTTTTTATCGCGATTCCCTACATGGCGGCATACGCCGGCGACGTTAGCCACCCCGCTCCCCTGCCAGCAATCAACCCTGTTTCAGGAGGAAGACTATGTCTCAGCCAAGGTCGCGATCGAGACTGTGCCTCGTGCTCGTTGGACTCGTCGGCTTCGCCGCGGTGACCGCCGCCCATGGCGCTGAACTCAAGGACGTGCAGGCGCAAGCAGACGAACTGCGGTTTGGCATCAAAGTGCTGAACGAACTCACGAAGTTCCTGAGCACTACGAGAACGGATGTGAAGGGCCACTGCCAAATGGGCGGTCGCTACATCGAGTCGCTGGGCAAACTCGAGGCGTACATGGCAGCCGATGTCACGATCGCCCCCAATCCCCGTGAGTTCGCCAAGGCGCTCGACCTTTCGGCCGAGGACCCGCGCACGGTCGAACGCTACACGGCCCCGAAGCCCGGCGATGCGGCAAAAGGCGGCAGCGTCACGAGCGAGGACGAGAAGTCCGCCCGCAAAATGATCCTCGTGCGTCGCCTCCTCGAGGCCGGCGCGCGCTGCGTCAGCGTCTCGTTCAGCGATTTCGACACGCATTCGAAGAACTTTCCGCGCATGCGCTACCTCGTGCCGATCGTCGACCACGCGATCTGCACCTTCGTCACCGATCTCGAAGAGCGCGGCATGCTCGACGATGTCTCGATCGTGATCTGGGGCGAGTTCGGACGCACTCCCAAGGTCAACAAGAACGGCGGTCGCGACCACTGGCCGCAGGTCTCCCCCGTGATGCTCGCGGGTGGCGGCATGCGAACAGGCCAAGTCATCGGCGCGACCGACCGCATCGCCGCCGAGGCGACCGAGCGTCCCATGACCTTCCAGGAGGTCTTCGCGACGCTCTACCACAATCTCGGCATCGACCTCGCCTCGACGACCGTCGACGACCCGAGCGGACGGCCCCACTACCTCCTCGATCACGTCGAGCCGATCCGCGAGCTCCTCTGAGCGCCTCGCGTGTTCCTGGGGCCTCCGAATTCCGGAAATTCGTGACGAATTGTCGCGTCGTAAGACGATGAAGAGGTAACCGACAGGTCGTACAATACCGGAAGAGTCACGACGGTCGGGCGCCGAGCACGCAGTGAGTCTTCAGGAAGAACACGTCGTCTCGTGAACGCAGTCAATCCACAGTTGAGTCCGTTAGCACTTCCCGGAGGCCGATTCTCCGTACCGGCCGTGCTCGCCCTCTGTGCCGGCTCGATTTCGACTCTCGTGTTCCTGAGTTCGGTGACGGACGCTGGACGCGCGCACGCACAAGTGCGAGGCGCCGGATCAACCGATCCCACCCGGGCCATCCGCGCCGAGATCACCCCCGCCGTTCGACTCTCCGTCTCTCGAGGACTCGCCTACCTCGTGCGCAAGCAGACGCGCACGGGCGGATTTCGCAAGTCGGACACGAGCTACCCGGTCGCGGATAACGCGCTCCTCGGCCTCGCCCTCCTCGCGGGCGGTTACACCGACACGACCGGGCCGAGAGAGTACGTCAACGCGCTCAAGATGTGCACGCAACGCGTGCTCTCCTACCAGACGCCGACCGGTTACTTCTTCGACGACCGCAGCCGCATGTACGGCCACGGCTTCGCGACCCTCTTTCTCGCGGAGCTTTACGGCACGAGCGTGACCCAGGACAAGCGAATCCGCGTCGCGCTGAAACGAGCCGTCAAGCTCATCGAAAAGGCACAGGGCACGACCGGTGGTTGGGACTACTATCCGGAAGGCTTGCCCGGCGCCCTCTCGCGGTTCGGAGGTGGCGACACGTCCATCACGGTCTGCCAGACTCTCGGGCTGCGCGCCGCTCGTAATCTCGGGATCAAGATCGATTCCGGGGTCATCACGAAGGCCAAGCGTTACATCTGGAACGCTCAGAAGCCCGACGGTGGCTTCGCCTATCGCTTCGGTGCAAAGGTGAAGGACTTCAGCGACCTCCCGCGATCTGCCGCGGGAACTTGCGTCCTCTACAGCCTCGGCGAGTACATGCACAACTCGTCGCGCATGCGGAACGCGGTGAAGTACCTGCGAAACAACTACCGCCGCAGGAGCGACTTCCCCCACTACGCGCACTATTACTGCGCGCAAGCGATGTTCCAAGTCGGCGGGCGTTACTGGCGCGAGTACTTCGCGTACATCAGCAAGGAGCTCCTCGATACGCAGCGAGCCGACGGCTCGTGGAAGCCGGGCACGCTCGAGACGAGCACGGTGCGCACGGCGATGTCGGTCATCGTGCTGCAGCTCCCGTTCCGGTTCCTGCCGATCCATGAAAGATAAGGGCATCAGAGATAAGGGTCACGAGCGATAAGGTCCGGAGAATCGTGGACGCAGACATCGCGAAGTTCTTCTACGAGCTGGGTCAGCTCAAACGCGTCCGTCGCTCGGGCTGGTGGGTCGCCGGAATCGACGATGCCGAAAGCGTCGCCGCGCACACCTTTCGCACGGCCGCGATCGCGTACGTGCTCGCCGAGATCGAAGGCGCCAATCCCGACCGTGCCGCGGCCCTCGCCGTGTTTCACGACGTAGCGGAGACGCGCGTCAATGATCAACACCACATGGCGAAGTCGTACGGCGACAACTCCGAGGCCGAATCCCGCGTCATCGACGACCAGTGCGCCCATCTGCCTTCGGGGCTCGCGGATCGATTGCGGTCCCTTTGGAGCGAAGCGAAAGAACGCCGAACTCGCGAAGGGATCATCGCGAAGGACGCCGACCTCCTCGAGTGCCTCATTCAAGCGCGGGAGTACGAAGCGCAGGGGAGCAGCTCGACACGTCAGTGGATGGACACCGCACGCGCGAATCTCGCTACCGACGCGGCGAAGAAAATTGCCGATGCCTGCTTGGAGTTATCGCCTTCGAGTTGGTGGCAGGAAGACTGAATTCGGATGACGAATCGCTCTCCACTCTCTCTCCTGGCTCTCTCCGCCTTCCTGCTCTGCGCACTATCGACGAATCCGCTCGCCGCGGAAACGGCCGATGAGATCCTCAGCCAGGCCCGCCGCGTGCTCGAGAAGACCACCGCGGTCAAATATCGCGCCGAGGTCTTCCTCAACACGCAAGTCGATCCCTCCGACGCCTCGAAACGCCCTGCCCCCTTTGCCTCAGGCCACGTCCGCGCCGAGGACAATCCCGGATTCGAAGAGCTGCGCCTCCACATCTCGGGAAACATGCGACAGGCGAGTCGGTTCCACATCGTCACGAGCGACGACCGTGTCCTCATGATGTCGAAGCAGCACAAGACCGCAACGCGATCCGATTTCCGCACGATCGGCCGATCCTTGAATGTTCCGCTGATGCTCTTCGACCGCAACTTCTTCCATCCCTTTCCGCTCGACCGAGCGATCGGCGCAACGACGCGAGAGCTCGAAGCCGAGCAGAAGGCCGACGGAGTCCCGTGTCACGTCGTCAAGGTGAAGCACGGAGTCAGCGGCGAAATGATGCGCTGGTACTTCGCGAAGAGCGACCTCCTTCCACGACGCATCGAGTCGCTCGGGACGACGGGTGTGCCGAAGCGAACGCTCCTCCTCAGAGACCTCCAGACGCCGAGCGCGTTTCCGAAGGACACTTTTTCCGTCGAGCCGCCCGAGGGCTTTCGACTCGAAGAGCGCAAGCCGATCGTACTTCGCGGCGCGCATGCGAAGCTCCCCGTGGGTAGCTTGGCACCGGACTGGACCCTTCCCGACGAGCACGGA
The DNA here is from genome assembly GCA_964478085.1 of uncultured Planctomycetia bacterium. GTDB lineage: Bacteria > Planctomycetota > UBA8108 > UBA8108 > UBA8108 > CAYMLL01. Next base: position 437 of record CAYZGY010000761.1, on the reverse strand, counting down.
AGGAAGATCTCTCTCAAGAGCTTGCGAGGAAACATCGTCTTCCTCGACTTCTGGTCGACGACCTGCGGACCGTGCAAACGCGCCATGCCCGCGCTACAGAAGGTCCACGAGTACTTCTCGGATGCCAACGTCAAGATCCTCGGGATCAACTGCTTCGAACGGAACGACTCGACGGCTTACGTCAAATCCAAGGGATACACGTACGGACACCTCCTGTCCGGATCGGCGGTCGCACGAGCGTACAACGTCCGCTCGATTCCAACGTTCTACATCGTCGGGCCCGACGGAAAGATCGCCTACGCCGGCGGCGGTTACCACGACGATCTGTTGCCGCGACTGACGCGGATCATCTGTGGCCTCCGCACACGCTACTCCTCGGGTAACTCCTCGGGTAACTCCTCGGGTAACTCCTCGGGTAACTCCTCGGGTAACTCCTC
>CAYZGY010000760.1:0-4282 GCA_964478085.1 uncultured Planctomycetia bacterium | reverse complement strand
GTTCGGCGCTCAGTTCGGCGCTCAGTTCGGCGCTCAGTTCGGCGCTCAGTTCGGCAGCGCGATACCTAGGATCTCGGCTTCGAAGGCGACCTTGCCGTCGAGGATGGCTTGCGTCTGAAAGAGCGAGCGTCGCGGAGTGATCGTCTCGGGCTTGGCGAGGAAGACGAGTCGGTCGCCGACGGTGACCATGCGACGGAATCGCACCTTATCTGCGCCGCCGAAGCCGTAGAGGATGTCTTCGCCGATGTGCATGCGCGTGTAGAACGAGCACAGCTGCGCCGCGGTCTCCAGCATCATCACTCCCGGGAAGATCGGTCGACCGGGCATGTGACCGCGCGTCCAGAATTCGTCCTCCGTCAGATCGCGACAGGCGACGATGATCTTGTCGTCGGGGCGATACGCGGTGATGCGTTCGAGTTGCGCGAACTCGAATCGTTGCGGATTGAAGTTCTGGATCTGTTCGGTCGTGAACTCGGTGACCTCGAGGTCGACCGACTCGAGATCGTAGAGAGGGCGGTTCGCCATGGTGGAGCCTTTGCGCGCTGAAGGGCTTTGTTGGGGAAGCAGGGGGTGCGACGACGTTCGCGGCGCCAGCGACAGACCCTCGAGACGGCGCGATTCTGCCACGGATCGCGCATCCCGCGCAAGCGTGGCGCCGCTCGCCTTGACTCGATCGGTACTGACCTTAGAATCGCCATCAGCCCCGTGCGTGTGGCAATCTCCCACCTTCGCTGCGCGAGTGGGGTAAGGTCGTCTCGGTCTCCTTTCGATCTTCCCTCTATCAGGGCGATCACGTTTCGCCCGAGGTTCTTTGAGTTATGCCGAAACTGACGTTCGAAGTTCGTGCACACACGATCCTGGGCGATTCGTCCGAGACGATCACCGAGCTCGCACTGAGCGGGTTCATCGACGCCGCGAACTACCAGACCTTCGAAGGCGCGCTCGATGAGGCGCTCGCGACCGATCGCCGCTGTCTCCTGATCGACTTCACGGGCGTCAAGTACATCAACTCTACGGGCATCAGCGGACTGATCCGCTACTCCGAGAAGCTCAAGGAGAAGAGCGGCATCCTTTGTCTCGCCTCGGTCGAGAAGTCGGTCGGTCTTTCGATGCACCTCCTCGGTGTTACGAGTCTCATCCCCTTCGCGAAGGATGTCGAAGCGGGACGTGCGCACGTCGGAGAGTTCATCGCCGGTCGCGCGTCGGCTTCTCCCGTTCCGGAGGTTCCCGACGACGACCCGGACGGCATCGCTGGAGAGAAGGGCGCGACGGGGCTGACGAAGGTCGTCCTGCGCAAGCGGGCGAAGTCCGGTGCGCCAACGGGTCGTGTTCTCGTGATCACTCCGTCGAAGAGTCGGTTCACGAAGGTGCTACGTCTGCGCTTCGGTGCGCTCAACGGAGACTACCATCTCCTTCACGACGCGAAGGAAGCGCTCGACCGTTACGACGTGATCAATCCCGACATCGTCGTCATCGATCAGCGCTGCGATCCACGCGGCGAGTTCGTCAGTCGCGTCAAGGGACGTCGCGATCGCAGCCTCACCTCGATCATCAAGATTTACGGCGAGAGCCAAACGGTCCTCGGTCCGAACGAGTTCAAGATCTGGGAAAACGACTTCCTCGTCGATCCCTTCGAGGTACTCGAGCTCTTCACGCTGACAGAAGCGGAGCTCCTGCGCGTGCCACGCGACCGCAAGGTCTTCACGCAGCAGGTGCACTTCGAGTTCCGCACGGTGAAGGAGAACGTCGAGAAGGCGTACAAGCTCGCCGAGTCGGTGATCCTGCAGTCGGTCGGCGAAGAGGACGAGAAGACGGCGCTCTTCGCGGCGGTCAAGGAAGGCATCGACAACGCGGTCGTCCACGGCAACGGGCGCGACGAGTCGAAGACGGTCGACGTCAATTTCCTTGTCGACCAGACGAAGGTCACCGTGATCATCGAGGACCAGGGCAGCGGCTTCGACTTCGAGTACTACCTCTCGCACCTCCACGCGGAGGACGCCTTCAATGAGGCAAAGGACCGCATCATCGAAGAGAACATCCGCGGTGGACTCGGGATCCTCTTGATGTCACGATGCGCCGACCGGATTCAGTACTCGGGACCCGGAAACATTCTGCGACTCGAAAAGAACATTCGTTAGTCGCTAAGCCCTTCGAAGACAGGAAAGAACGTGAGCGGGGAAACACCAGCAGCCGTCAACGGCGGCGTCATCGTCGAAACCACCGAAGCCGATCGTCCGCGCCTCAAGAAGAAGCTCGGCGCTTGCATCCAGACGGGCGACATCACGCTCGCCTCGGGCAAGAAGACCGACTTCTACTTCGACGGACGCCTCGTGACGCTCGACGCCGAGGGTTCGGTCCTCATCGGAAAGCTGATGCTCGATATCCTCACCGAGCGCGGCGTCGGCTGCGTCGGCGGGCTCACCTCGGGCGCTGACCCGATCACCTCGGCGATCGGCGTCCTCGCGCACCAGCGCGGCGTCCCGATGCGTCTCTACTTCGTACGCAAAGAGCGCAAGGCTCACGGCACCCAGAAGATGATCGAAGGTCCGAGCTTCGCCGGCGAGGAAGGCCTCGAGGTCGCGCTCGTCGACGACGTCCTGACGACGGGCGGCTCGCTCCTCAAGGCGCGCGACGCCATCGTCGAGGAGGCCGGCATCGCCCCGAAGATCGCCCTCATCATCGTCGATCGCGAGGAAGGCGGCACGGAGAAGCTCGCCGAGGAGGGCATCGAGGTCATCTCGCTCTTCAAGAAGAGCGACTTCCTCTGATCGACCCAATTCTGGACGTTATTGGTCCCGCCGCAGCGTTTTGCGGCGATTCCCACAATTCGGCCGAGATGCCCCCTTGACGCCCGAGGGGCCAGACACAATAATCGCTCATCCTCCTTCGGGAGGCCCTACCAACAGACACCTAAGCGGGTGTAGCTCAGTGGTAGAGCACTGCGTTGCCAACGCAGTTGTCGAGGGTTCAACTCCCTTCACCCGCTCCAGTATTTGCCCGCTGACCGGAATCCCGAACCGGTCAGCGGGTTTTTTCGTGGGCTCGTCCGGGCTTGCTCCGCACGGACCTTGCGGGCAGCCGACAACTCGAGCTCGTTACGGTCATTCGCGGACAGGCGGGGTCGCGCGGGTCGTCTTCTCGTCTTTCTTGGGGCCGGCGATGCGGACGTCGAGCACCCGTTTTGTCCTGGGCGTGTCCTGGACCCACTCCTTCTTGATGTAGTCGTACGGCATGGCGATGAGTCGGTTCGACGTGATTCGTACGACCGTGAACATCGTCCACTTCGACTTCGGGGAGGGCAGCTGGACGAAGCGGAAGCCGCGGTACTCGTGGACGCTCACTCGGTGATAGTGTCCGCCGAGCACGAGTACGACGTTGGCCGTTCCGAACGCATCCACAAGGGCATCCTTGTTCGTGATCGCGGCGAAGCAGAGATGGGTGACCACGACGGTTGGCGTACCCTTCGGGATCTTCGCCAGATCCTCGCGAATGAAATCCAAAGCCTTCTTCGTGATCGGCTGCGCGGGCTTTCTCGCCTTGTGGTCATACTCCGAGTAGAGACCGATGAAGTGCACGCCGCCACGGTCGAAGGTGTAGCTGAGCGAGCCGTGCCGCTTTGTGAGCCACTTCTTGAGCGTGTCACTCGGAACCAAGCCGCCGTCATCGTGGTTGCCCATGACATCATACGCCGGGAACTTCAGCCGCTTCGACACCAGGCTGTCGTACTTTCTCACGGCGGCGTTCGTCGGCCACTCGGTGATGTCGCCCGCGCCGATGACGAACGCAGGCGGACCGACCTTGCCTCCGATCTCAGACGGATAGTCGGCGCCGGCGAATACGTTCATCGCGTCGATGACCGGCGTCACGTGGCTCGCGTCACCGTCGGTCTTGATGTGCTGATCGGACCAGCCGTAGAACGTGAGCACTGTCTCCTCGCCCCGAACTCCAGACGAGAAAGCGAGAGAGACGAAGACGAGGACGACGACGTGTGTGTAGTTCTTCATGACTCGGACCCGTGTCGGGAGGTTACGGAGAAGACTTCATGATCGTCGTCGCCCGGGCACGGGTCAAATTCAGGAGAAGGTTTTCGAGCTCGCGAAAGGGAAGCTGGGTGTGAATCACCCCCACGACGTTCCACGTCGAGACGCAACTCGTCTCGACCTACCTGGTGGCAGGTCTAGCAGCCCGTTGAAGAAGTCGATTCGGCGTCCAAGCGGCCGATTCGCCCGAGCTCTTCGTCGCTGAAACCCGCCAATGCTCCACATTGGCTCCGTTTCAGCTC
>CAYZGY010000759.1:0-4290 GCA_964478085.1 uncultured Planctomycetia bacterium | reverse complement strand
GCTCTCGGGATGAAACTTGTGTCCCGTTTTCGGCCCGACGAGAAACTGCGCGCGGAGGCCCGGTGTCTTGGGGGCGAGTTCGGGAGCCATCCAATCGAGTCCGTCCTGTCGAAACTCGAAACCCTCCCGCATGAGCGCTTCGCGGATATTCACCGAGGCTTGCAGCTGCTTGTCGTTCTCCCCTCCGTAGCCGACGGTCGGCACGTTGAAGGCGTTGAGTGAGTAGTCAGCGGCGTCGTAGATCCGGAGCGCACGAAGCTGGTGCGGGACGGTTTCTGAGAAACCGGCACCCGCCTCGATCGCGGCCCAGAGATGCGGGTAGTGGAGTCCGAGGCGCCAGGCGCCCGCGCCGCCCATCGAGAATCCTCGCAGGACGATGCGATTCGCGTCGATGCGGTATCGTGCACGAACCGAGGCGAGGGCCTCGTGAACGTCCGACTCACCGGCCCAGCGGTATGCGTTGTTCGTGCGGCCGAACACGTGGAGCTCGATGCGGTCGAGCCCCGTCGGCAGTGGCTTCGGCGATCCGTGCTTGTGTAGGAACACGGACTCCGTGAGCTTCCCGTTGCGACCGTGGAGCACGACGTCGAGCCGCATGCGCGTCTTTCCGTCGTAGGAATCGGGGATCACGAGGCCGTACGGCTGGACGCTGCCGTCGAGCCTCGATCGGTACCCGCGCGCCAGTCTTCCCGTCGCGGCTTTCCACGGTGCGGACCCTGCGCGAATCTTCTCCGCTCGCTCGATGCCGGAATCGAGAATCGCGAGAGTCTTTGCGACGTAGCTCTTGTCGTGAATCTCTTCGGGGAAGCGCAGGAAGAAGCGTCCGGCTTGCACGTAGACGTCGACGTCGACAAGAACTGGCGCGAACTTGCGTCGGAGATTCCGATCCTTGCGGATCGACCTCAGCTCGCCCGCGAGAGCCTGGACCTTCTCGCGAACAGCGCTGCGCTCTTCTTCCGTCGGGACGTACGCCTTCGCGTTCGCTGGCTCGAGCGAACACAGAAGGGCGACGATGACGAAGAGACGGCGCGCGCGTTGCAAGGAGGTCCAGCTCCCGTGTAGGGGCAATCGTGACTCAGCGCGGAAAGTGCTGCTGGTTGGGGTGAATCCATCGAGCGAAGCTCGATGGAGAGGGGGCTTCCCGAAATCCCCCTAACGAATCGGAGAATAATCCGTGGGATTGAGGAAGACGGATTCGACCTTCGTGACGACCGGTCCGTCCTTCTTCGAGTCGGCCCACGCTTTCTTCCAGGCCGGGTCGCTCATGAATCCGTCCCACGACTTCTTGCGCGAGGCCATGTCCGGATACGCGAGGATGTAGACGAGCTTGTCTTCCGTGTCGACCGGCTCCCAGTAGCCGATGAGCGTCATTCCGTGCTTCACGAAGAGGTAGTTCGTGTGCTCGCGAAAACGCTTGTTGAGGACGCCGAGACGGCCCTTGGCCGTGTAGTAGGTTCGCATCTCGAAGATTCGCGCCTTGAGCTCGCCCTTGGCGCCGGCGCTGTCGGTGTTGTTGTCGGAGACGGACAGCCAAGCGATCGCGGCGACGAGCGCCAGCGCGAACAGCGACAGAAGTTTGGTTTTTCTCTGCATCGTTTTCTCCACTCGATTTAATGTTCTGAGACGAACCGCAACCGTTCCATTTGAAGCGAAAGAGCGCCTGCTCACAAGCACGAACGATGTCGCACAACCTACGTATGACGAGCCTCATCGCGCTCGTTTGGGTCAACACGGTCGCTCTGGGCCAGTACGAGCCACTCGCAGCGGATCGCGGCGCGGACGCGCAGGCTTTCGCCCACCGAAGGCTTGGCGTGACGGGCTCGCTTCTCTACATCACGGCGCATCCCGACGACGAGAACAACGCGCTCCTCGTCAAGCTACGACAGGGCTTCGGTATGCGGACAGGTCTCCTGACCTTGACGCGAGGAGAGGGCGGGCAGAACGAGATCGGTCCGGAGCTCGGGGAGGCGATGGGAGTGCTGCGGACGGAAGAGATGATGGTTGTCCATCGTTACGACGGCGCTCAGCAGTTCTTTTCTCGTGCGTACGAGTTCGGATACAGCTTCAGCGTCGAGGAGACGTACGAGAAGTGGGGTGAGAAGGAGACGCTCGGCGACATCGTGCGTGTGCTGCGTTTGTTTCGTCCGGACATCGTGGTGACCATGATGCCGACCGGAGCGGGCGGCGGGCAGCACCACCAGGCTTCCGCTCGTCTCTCGATGAGAGCTGTCCGTGCCGCCGCCGATGCGCGTGAGTTTCCGGAGCAGGTCGCTAGTGGGCTTCAACCGTTCAAGGTCCGAAAGGTCTACCACGAGCCGTGCGTTCGCGGCGGCGGTGCGGCCGGCGAGGGTGCGGTTTTCATCGAGACTGGCGACTACGACGATCGTCTCGGCATGTCGTACGCCGAATACGGAGCGATCGCTCGAAACTCGCACCGGTGTCAAGGCATGAACGCGTCTCCCGTTCCGGGCCGACAACGCGCGTTTCTGATTCCCGCGAAGGAGACGGCGCCTGGAGAGGTTCTCGACGGAGTTCCGATGGGATACGAGCGCCTCCTCGATTGGGGGGAAGATCCGGCGAAGATCCCGGCGGTGTGGCGGAACGACGTCGACGTGCTCTCGAAGGCCAAGCGCCGAGAGGGCCCTCTCGGTGCGATCCGTGGGCGAAGGGATGTCGGCAAACTTCTCAACGCGATGACGGCCGTTCGGCGGTTACGAGCGCTGGTCCCGAAACTCGAGACGACGGCCGCCGTTCGCGCGGATCTCGACGTGATCCTCGCGGACGAAGAGGCGGATCTACTCACGATTCACGAGCGACGGCACAAGTTCTTCGTCTCGGCGACGGTCGTGCCTCCGCGCGACGGCGTCGGGTCCGGGCGAGGCGGCGCCGTCGATGGAAAGTTGACACCCGGTGCGGTCGCCGAGGTCGAGGTCGCGATCTGCTCCCGTGCCGCGTTGCCGGTCGAGATTCACGGCGTCGGGATCGAGACACCAGCGGGATGGCAAGTCACATCGATCGGAAAGCAATGGCCCGCGATCGATCGCGACGAGCTGCGCAAGTGGCGCTTTCGAGTCGAGGTGCCGAAGGACGCGAAGCCGACGCAGCCTCATTGGTTTCGTCCGGGCCCAGACACCTACCGCCACGCGATCCGAGTCTCGCCGAACGAAGCGCTTCGCGCGTTTCCTGCTCCCGTGCTCCGAGTGCGCATCGACTACGGCCCGAAGTTTGCCAAGCTGACGATGGGACGTCCGGTGATTCACCGTTGGTACGATCCCGCCGTCGCGAAGCGTCGAGCCTTCGCCGTCAAGGTCGTTCCGGGGATCAACGTTCGCGTCGAGCCCGAGCTCGCGGTCTTTCCCCTCGACTCGAAGCATGGGACGATCGTGCGTGTTCTCGTCGAGAATCTCTTTCCGAAGGATATGCGAGCGCACGCGCGGCTCGTCGTCCCGGAACTCTGGCGTGTCGAGCCCCCGAGTCAGGAAGTCGCGTTCACACGGGAGAACGAGCAGAAGACAGTCGAGTTTCGGGTCGTTCCGCCCGCGAAGCTGACTCCGGGTGACGCCGTTCTGCGAGCCGTGGTCGAAGCCGATGGACGCGAGTATCGCGAGGGCTACCGTGCGATCGCGTACCACCACATCGAGACACGGCACCTCTACCGGGAGGCGACGACCACGATCCGTTCGTTCGATGTGTCCGTGCCTCCGAGTCTGCGAGTCGGGTACGTCATGGGCGTCGGTGACGACGTGCCCGGCTGTCTCGAGCAGCTCGGAGCGACGGTCGAGCTGCTCGACGCGGCGGCTCTCGCGACGGGTGATCTCTCGCGCTACGACTCGATCGTGCTCGGAATTCGGGCGTACAAGGATCGCGAGGATCTGATCGCGAACAACCAACGCCTCCTCGACTACGTTGCGGATGGCGGTGTCTTGGTCACCCAGTACAACAAGTACGAGTGGAATCGAGCTCGGTACGGCCCGTATCCGACGAGGATCGCGCGTCCCCACGACCGCGTGACGGACGAGGACGCCAAGATCAAGATCCTCGCGCCGGAGCGTCCCCTTTTCCGGACTCCGAACAAGATCCGAGAAAGTGATTGGGACGGTTGGGTCCAGGAGCGCGGGCTCTATTTTCTGCGAGAGTGGGACACGCGTTGCGTGCCGCTGATCTCGGTCGAAGATTCGTTCCCGTATAACCGAGGAGAGAAGAGAGGGGCCCTCGTCGTAGCGCAGAACGCAGAGGGGCTTTGGATCTACACGGGACTCGGCTTCTTCCGGAAATTACAGGCCGGTGTAC
>CAYZGY010000758.1:0-4296 GCA_964478085.1 uncultured Planctomycetia bacterium | reverse complement strand
GATCCGATCGCGGTGACGCAGACCGCGCAGGGCATCAAGCTGACCGTGCCGCACCAGGTCTTCTTCGCGTCGGGTCAGGCGAAGCTCTCCTCGAGAGGGCAGGGAGTCTTGCGAAAGATCGCGAGCATCCTCAACCAACCCGAATTCTCGGGTTCGCTCGTCCGCGTCGAAGGTCACACGGACGACACGCCGATCCGCAAGATTCGTCACCTCTACCCGACGAACTGGGAGCTCTCGACCGCGCGAGCGTGCACGGTCGTGCGTTACCTCGTCGATCGAGCGGGTGTCGGCAGCGGACGCATCTACCCCGCCGGCTTCGCGGCGACGCGTCCTCGCGCCGCGGGACGAACCGTGTCCGCGCGCAGCAAGAATCGTCGCGTGGAGATCATGATTCTGAATCAGAGCGCCTGAGACTGATTTCAGTTCCCGGAACTGTTTTCGAAGAAGGGCTTACGGTGAAGGGCTTACGGTGAAGAGCTGTAGGCCCTTCTTCGATGGGCTCCGCTCAACTGATCACCACGGTGGGGCAGGGGCGATAGGGCGAAAGCCGCGGTCGCCGCGGTCGCCGCCGCCGCCGCGGTTATTGGTAGCCGGGGGGGGGGGCGGGGGGCTTCGGCCCACCCGGGGGGGCGCGGGGGGCGCGGGGGGGGCCGGGGTCGACGCTTCGCATGTCGCCGTCGATGGGCGAGCGCGCCGCCGATCGGCATTCGTCCGAGCTACTCCACCAGCCGCCGCCTCTCAGCACTTTCCTGTCGGGCTCCTGAAACGGGCCCGATTCGCAGAGGGGGTCGTCGCGGGTTGCTTCGGGACTCGAATAGAACCGTTCATCGAACGAATCCCGGCAGAGTTCCCAGACGTTTCCGTGCATGTCGTGGAGGCCGAAGCGATTCGGTGGGAACGAGCCAACCACGCGAACTTTCCCAGCGTGTCACCCTTGATCCGAGATGGGTTGTCCTTCATCGCTCGAGACCAATCGGATTGAGGCACTTCGAACTTCGCCATCAGAAAAGCGCTGAGCCTGACTTCGTGTTGAGCTTCCTGCTTGAATCCCTTCCGGTCGTTTGGAGCGTTCGGATCTCCCATCAGGAACGTCCCGCCCGGAAGGTGTGCTGATACGATCCCCGTTTGCCGGTGCAAGTACTCGTCGTAGCCCTGTGCGTTCTCGCCCAGTGAATCGAAACGCTGGCGAAATTCGTAGATCGCGACGAGGCGGTCCCAGTTTAGCGACAGGGCAACGCCGATGACGAGTAAGACGGCGCCGGCGGTGATGACGGTGACCTTCCTAACGCGAGTCATGAGCGCTATCGTCGCCCGAGCTCGTCGTCGACTTCTCTGGGAATTCGTGATGATAGGGAGGGAATAAATAGTCTGCGTCGAGTCCTTCACCGTCGTCGACGCCGTCTTGTCCCAGGCAGAGTACGTAGATTCCGTCCTCCCATTCGGCCAATTCGAAGAGCTGGTAGTCTCGCCCCCAAGGGTCCTTCGGGATCTCCTGCAGATACTCCTTCAGGTCCGCGACGCGATCCGGCCAGCGCCCCATCGATTTCCGATATCGCGATGCAGCACGGAAGATCGCCTTCGTGTCGCGAATCACTCGACCTCGCAGCGGTTGCGGGTAGGGACAGCTGGCAGCCGTGTTCGCGCGCGGGCGACCGACGATCTGCTGGATGCACGTCATGGGCAGGATCAGGGTGTCAGCCGCGAAGCTGAACGGGAGGTCGGCGATGAGAATCATCGTCGCCGGCTGAGGGCTGAACCACGCGACGTCCGACACGACCCCGCCGTAGATCCACCAGGTGTTGCCCACACGCGTCATCATTTTCGGGGGCGCGGTGGGCCTGCTTCTGTACCACCTTCCCTGCCAGTAGTCCCGTTGGTTGTAAATCGTCCCGCAGCCGGAGCACGTACCGAGGCCGGCGAGCGAGAGGATCATCAAATACAGGCGTGCCCTCATGACGCCATCGTCTGCGGTCGTTCGGTGGCATCAAGCTCTCCGATCTCCGAATGAGCACCGTTTCGGACGTGGTGCTGCTCCGGAGTCCGTCCAACACTCGGACACTTTCCCTCTCCGGCCCCTCGATCCCGCGATAACCGCCCCCTTATCGCGCTTACGCGCTTCCGATATCTGCAAGTCCCGCTCCACTTCGTCATTCGCGCGTGCGGATGCTAATCTTCTTCGCCCTGTTCACGCCCGATGGTCTCGGGAGGGAAGGGTAATGGGTGGCGTTCCGGGTCTTGCCGCCCTTCCCGTGGCGAAGGAGACGTCTCATGATTTTGATCGAGGAGTTGGTGCAACAGCTCGTAGAGCGAGGTGGATCGGATCTGCACATTTCGGCGGGTGCGCCACCGATGATCCGAGTCAACGGTCGACTCGTGAGCACCGAACTCGAGGTTCTCGATGCCGAGATGACGCAGAAGCTCATCTACAGCATTCTCGACAACGAGCAGATCCTTCGTTTCGAGAAGAGCTGGGAGCTCGACATGTCGTTCGGAATCGCGGGGCTGGGACGATTTCGTACAAACGTCTTCTACCAGCGTGGCGCGGTGGGCGCCGTGCTTCGTGTGATTCCGAACGAGGTCAAGTCGATGGCCGATCTCGATCTTCCCGTCGACCTTTGCGAGCGCATCTGTGCGCTCCGCAAGGGGCTCGTGTTCGTCACGGGAGCGACGGGAAGCGGTAAGTCGACGACGCTCGCGGCGATGATCGACTACATCAATCGGAACCGAAACGATCACATCATGGTGATCGAGGATCCGATCGAGTTCGTTCACCGCAACAAGAGCTGTCTCGTCAATCAGCGCGAGGTCGGAAACGACACGCGTGCTTTCCCCGACGCGCTTCGCACGGTCCTGCGTCAGGATCCCGACGTGATCATGATCGGCGAGGTTCGCGACCAGGAGACGATCTCGGCCGCGCTGACGATCGCCGAGACGGGTCACTTGACGTTCGCGACGCTGCACACGAACTCGGTCGTCCAGACCGTCAACCGCGTCATCGACGTGTTCCCGGCGTTCCAGCAGGCGCAGATCCGTACACAGCTTTCATTCTCGCTCGAGGCGGTCTTCTGCCAGCAGCTCATTCCGAATATCGACGGACGTGGGCGCGTTCTCGCGGCCGAGGTCATGGTCGCGACGCAGGCGATTCGATCGCTGATTCGCGAAGACAAGGCGCACCAGCTCGCGTCGATCATCCAGACGGGCGGTCGCTTCGGGATGAAGACGATGAACCAGGCTCTCTTCGATCTCTATCGAAAGAACCACATCTCGTTCGACGACGCGATCTCTCACTCGCAGGATCCCGACGAGATTCGTCGTCTCTGCCAGAAGCAAGACGGCATGGTTCCGAGCTAGGCGGGGCACCGCTAATCGACAGGTCGGTATCAGGGTTTCAAGGGGCGGAGCTTACCGAAGCAGATGGCAGTTCAGAAATTCGACAAACGACTCAAGAGCATCCTCGCGCGCCGTAAGGCCGTCTCGGAGGAGGCGCTCAGCGATTGTCTTTCGAAAGCCGAAGACGGCGATCAGAGCCTGAGCGAGGTTCTCGTCGAGTCGGGATCTCTCAGTGAGGACGACCTCCTGACGATCCTGAGCGAGGAGACGCACCTGCCTCCGATCAACGTCTACAACGTTCAGCCCGACGACGGGCTCGTGACGCTGCTTCCCGAGAACCTCGCGACCTACTACGGGGTCGTGCCGGTCTCGAAGCTCGCGAACACACTGACGCTCGCGGTGTCGAACCCGTTCGATATCTTGCAGCTCGACGACATCCAGATTGTCACGGGCTGCGATATTCGCCCCGTGCTCTCGACGGACTTCTCGATCAACAAGGCGATCCCGGAGATCTACAACCGCGGTCAGCAGATGGTCGACGATCTCCTCGAGAACATGGACGAGGGCGACGTCGAGGTCAAAGAGGCCGAGGCGGAAGTCGACGAGATGTCCGACATCTTCTCGACGACCGACGACGCGGGCCAGGCGCCGGTCGTCAAGCTCGTCAACCTCATCGTCGTGCAGGGGATCAAGAAGAAGGCGAGTGATATCCACATCGAGCCGATGGAGAAGTCGGTTCGCGTCAGGTACCGCATCGACGGCGTTTGTCACGAGGCGCTCAAGCCGCCGAAGAAGATGCTCAGCGCGCTCGTCTCGCGAATCAAGATCATGTGTGGTCTCGACATCGCCGAGAAGCGCAAGCCGCAGGATGGCAAGTTTCAGATCCGTCTCGACGGTCGCAAGATCGACTTCCGTGTCTCGACGTTGCCGCTGATTCACGGAGAGAAGGTCGTCCTTCGTATTCTC
>CAYZGY010000757.1:0-4299 GCA_964478085.1 uncultured Planctomycetia bacterium | reverse complement strand
AATAAACTCTGGGCCCACGCGAACGCGCCCGGTATCCGTCACGACGTTCTTTTGGCGCAGCTCGTCGATCACGACTTGCTCGGAAATACCGAGCTGCGACAGTCGGTCACGGTTCAGCTCGACGTAGACGCACTCGCGCCGTTCGCCGAAGGCCGTGATCTTTGCGACGTCTTCGACCAGCAATAGCTCGGTTTTCAGCCAGTCGGTGACCTTCTTCAGCTCTGCGTGGGAATACTCGGGGCCGTAGACGACGACCAACACACCGAAGACGTCGCCGTAGTCGTCGACAACAAGCGACGGGCCGGCACCTGGAGGAAGAGAGCGAGCTGCGTCGCCCACCTTCCGACGGAGCTCGTCCCAAACCTGCGGAAGACTATCGCGGTCGTACTTGTCTTTCACCGTAACGGTCACGGTCGACAGCCCAGGGTCTGACTTCGACGTGACGCGTTCCAGCTGCCCGAGCTGCTGTACCGCCGTCTCGATTTCGTCCGTGACTTCCTGCTCGACCTCCGTGGCGGTTGCGCCGCGGTACGGAGTGATAACGAGAGCGTCCTTGATCGTAAACTCGGGATCTTCGAGCCGGCTCATCGATTGGTACGACGAAATACCGGCAGCGAGCATGACGACCGTCAGGACGAGTGTGACGATCTTGTTTCTGATCGCAATTCCCGCGATGTCCATGGACTATTCGGCCTCCCACTCACGAACGAGCAGTCCTTCTCGCAAGTGGTGAACGCCGTTGAGCGCGATGCGTTCGCCGGTCTTCAGCCCTTCCTGTATCTGCGCCATCGAGCCGGCGATCTCGCCGAGCTTCACCGACCGGCGAGCGGCCTTGCCATCGGCGGAGATGACCCAGACGTACGGTTTGCTTGAGTTGTCGCCTGCGACGGATTGAGACGGGACTCTGATTCCGGAGGAGCCGCCGTTGACTTCCTTGGGCGCGATCTCGACGCGCGCGGTCATCCCCGGAAGCACCGAGATGTCATCGGGGCGTGCGAAGACAAGCGTCACTGCGTAGGTGCGCATCGCCGGGTCTGCAGTCGTCGAGAACTCTGTAATCTGAGCGGGAAACTTGCGATCCTCGATCGCGGACACGACGACTTGGGGAGCGATGCGTCTGTTCCGCTCCTCGAGCGACAGGCCAGGAACGGCAAGTGCCGCGTCGGCCTCCGACACGTTCACCACGATTTCGAGCCAGGACGGGTCCTGGAATGTGACGATAGGTTGTTTCGCCTGAACATTGGAAAAATTCTCGACGAGAGTCCTCGCGACCAGTCCGTCGAAGGGGGCACGAAGTTCGGTGTCGCTCATCGCCTTCTCGGCGGTTTCGAGATCCGATTTGGCCAGAGTCAAACGGCGTTCGGCCTCCTCGACCGCGGCTCCTGACGCTCCGCCGATCTTGTTCAGTTCCTTTTTTCGCTCCGCGTCCGATTCGGCCGTGCGGACTTGACCCTTCGCGGCATCGAGCGTCGCCTGGTAGTTCGTCTTGTCGAGTTTTGCGATCAGGTCACCGGCTTTCAGTTTCTGACCGGCGACGACCGGACGCGCGGTGATCTGACCCGGCACTTCGAAGCCGATTTCGACCTCCTGCGCCGCTGCGACCGTTCCCGGGTATTCACGCTTCCAATCGCTCGTCGCCTCGCCGACGGTGAACATCTTGATCGGGCGGCCGCTGTCATCGGGGGGCGTTCGCTCATCGCCGCAGCCCGCAAGGCCCGCGAGCGCGAGCGTGGCCAACGAGGTGATCAGGACTCGGTTCATGGTCTACTTGTCCGTAGTTTCAAAGTTGCCGCCGAGGCTGAGGTGAAGATTGGCGCGTTCGGCCCGGCGACGAGCGCGGATGTTGATCAGAGCCACGCGGGCGTTCAAGACACGTTTCTGAAGCTGCAGCACGGAGAGCAAGTCGATGGCGCCGGCTTCGAATTGCCTCTTCGACAGGTCCCACGCAGCAGTGTTCTTCGTGAGAGCCTCGTTGAGGAAGCTCTCCCGCTCCTTCAGCAATCCGTCGTTTTCGAGGCCATTCTCGATGTCAGCGAACGCTTGGAGCGCCGCCTTGCGGTACTGCGCCACGGCCGCTTTCTGCTCGGCGGTCGCGATGTCCTCCTCCGCCTTCAGAAAGCCGCCATCGAACAGAGGGGCGAGCATGTTGGCTCCGAGGGTCCAAAACGCGTTCGACGGGTTCGCTAAATCGGCGAACTCGGTGGTGGATCCTCCCGCGGACGCGGTGATCGCGACGCGTGGCAGGCGGGCCGCTCTGGCGACGCGGAGGTTTTCGAAGGCCGCCGCGACTCGGCGCTCAGCCGCGACGAGATCGGCTCGTCGCTCGAGTATCTCGCACGGCAATCCCGCCGGCACATTCGCGGAGAGAGCGGCGAATTCCTCGGTCGCTTCGAGCTCCGCGGACGGATAGCGGCCGAGAAGTACCTCGAGCGCGCGGCGAGCCTGTTTTTCTCCGCCCGTAGCCTGCCGAAGCGCCTCGTTCGATGACGCGAGATCGGCCTCGGCCAACTGGACATCGCGCTTCGTGACAGCCTCGAGTCTGAATTGACCCTGGACGATCTCCAGCGTCTTTTCGTAGACCGCGACGGCGTCCTCGGCAGCGCGTCGCTGCAGCCGTGTCTCGACACAGAGGAACCAGCTCTTCGCGACTTGTGCGGCGAGTGACTGGCGACCGTAGGCGTAGGTCAGCTCCGCCGCGACGTATTGGTTCTCCGCGGACGAGGCCTGCGAACGCAGACGTCCCCACACATCCAGCTCCCAGCTCAGATCGAGAGACGCCCCCCTCCGAGACGTAACCGGGCCACCGCCGCCGGCCAACCCACCCGCCCCGAGATTCACGGCCGGTTGCAGCAGCGCGCCGGCTTGACGTGCGTACCCGGCGGCGCTCTCGACTTGCGCCGCGACGACTTGCAGATCGGGGTTCTTCTCGAGAGCCTCTTGAACGAGCGCGACGAGCTTCTCGTCACCGAAGCCGGCGATCCAACCGCTTTCGACGTCCGAGCTCGAACCCGTTCCGAAGCTCTCAGAGATCGAGAGCTGCCCCTGGAGGGCCTCCAGGTCGATTGGATCGCCCACTCGGCAACTGAACGAGGAAACCGTCGCCGATAGGAGTGCTCCGATAACCGCCGCACGCAAGATTGTCATTCACCCTATCTCCAATTTCGAAATCACCTTAGCAGACGCGGTACGGATTACCAACGGTCCGAGTGCGGAATATGCCAAGCCGGTCGGCGAGTTTCGAGCGCCTATCTGTCGGTGTTCGCGCGGGTCAGCTGGAGCGAGACCAATCGGGCCACGAGGATTCCGACATAGAACTGACCCACGAGCGCTTCGAGTGTGGCGAGCGAGCGGGACAACGGCGACGCTGGCGTGATGTCGCCGTAGCCGAGAGTGGTCAAGGTCGTGAAGCTGAAGTAAATGAGATCGTTGGCACGTGGCATCGGATTCTCGGGATCGAGACTCGGCGGAAATCGGAAGAGATCGTCGCCGAGAGTGCCCCAGAGAAAGGTGTAGGCGAAAGCGAAGGTGAAGCCCAATAGAAGATAGGCGCAGATCGCAGCGAAGATCTTGTCCGCGGAAACTCGTTCGTCGCGAAGCACGACGCAGAGCACGCTGATGGTCGTCCATGCGAGAAAAGCTGTGAACACGGCGACAGACGCGAGGCCCACACCTTGTGGACGTCCGCCCGACAACCCCTCGTACGCCGAACACGTCGCGAGGACGAGGCCGACCGCTCCCATGCACGCACCCAACAGTACGGCGCCGCGTTTTTGCGTCACCGCGCGGACGCCGAGAACGAGCACACCGCACAGGATGATGCTCGAGACGAGACGTTCTGCGACTCCGGAGTCGCGGCCGCCAATCTCGTAGATCAGCGGTGCCGCGACGTAGAGTGCCACGAGGGAGACCAGCAGAAAGAACGCGGGGCCGCGATACCATGGGGGCGGGGAAGGTCGTTCGTGATGTTCCGTCATGGCCTACCAAGATACCAAGGCGCGTGCGCCGAGGTGCTTTCCGTAACGATATTCTGAACAAAAGCGCACGAGTACGCGCCGTCCGGAATTGGAGTCGGCGTGGGCGGTCTGGGCTGTCGTGCGAACCCACCGAGCCCAGGATGCGGTTCGAGGTCGTCGCTTGTATTCGCGACGAGTACGACACCGATCGAGGCGGAACCGACGTGCTGAAATCCTCGCGGACTGCGAAGACCGGGCCCCACCGAGCGGGGAAAGATCAGCTATTGCGCCGTCTTCACGCGGTCGGCGTGAGCGGCGAAAATGACGAGCGGTAGCGGATCGCTCA
>CAYZGY010000756.1:1777-4300 GCA_964478085.1 uncultured Planctomycetia bacterium | reverse complement strand
ACCGGCGTGGCTCTGGCTGCTCTTCTTCTGCTCGGGGTCGGGCTGCGGTGGTGGACCGCAGCGCCGTCTTCGACAGATGCACCAGAGGTGATCGCTCACTTCACCGAGCTGAGCTCCTGTCGCTGGATGGATGAGGGAGCCCTTTTTCAGGTCGGGGAGGCGGTCCGAGAAGGTCAGCGGATCGAGCTGTCAGCCGGCTCGGCACAGATCCGGTTCCTCAGCGGGACCGACGTCGAGTTGATCGGTCCGACGATCTTCGAGGCGACGACGCCCAAGAGCGCGTTTCTGCTGCTCGGGCGTGCGAGCCTCGTGGCCGAATCACCGGACTCGAAAGGCTTCACGCTGGTGACGCAGAGCTCCAAGTTCGTGGACATAGGTACCGCGTTCACGGCGCTGGCAGCACCGGACGGGCTCAGCCGTGTCGATGTTACCGAAGGAGTGGTCGATGTCGTTCTGGACGGGGTGGAGTCGTCCCGGCGACTGCGTGCAGGCGACTCGCTTTGCATCGAGCCTGGCGAGCGAAAGATCTTGACGCGCATCGAGAGGGGGGACGGTACGGCGGCGTTTCGCTTCCCGACCATCGATCCGCCCAGTGCTGACGACTACGCCGATCGGGCGTGCGGTCATGCCAGCATTCGAGTGGTGCGGGGGCAGCTCGAAACCCGTGTCGGAACCTTCGATCCTTCTTCGGTACTGATCGACGGAGCGGGGCAATCGCATCAGGACGCTCCCCGAGAATCAGCTTTCTTTGCGGAGAACTCGGGAGGGAGCCTCTTGCTCGATCTCGGACGGGTGATCACTGTCTCCAAGGTCAATACGTACTCGTGGCACCAGCACAGGAGAGTCGAATCGCATCGTCATCGGGCCAGGCAGAGCTTCACGCTCTACGGCTATTCGGGAGATCAACTGCCTGACCTGGACCGGTCGCCGAGCACGACGGGTTGGACGCGCATCGCGCGAGTCAATAGCGATGAGTTCTTTCAAGTGGACGAGCCGCTGGACCGACCCGCGCAACAGGCGTGCTCCATCACGGCCGCGCGCGGAGGGATCGGCCGTTTCCGCTACCTGCTCTGGAAGGTGAACAACCGCACTTTCTACGGCGAGTTCGACGTGTTCGGATCGGAGTCTGCAGAATGAAGCCATTGACCGTCTTCGGCGTCTTGTTATTTCTTCTGGGGTCTACCTCGGCGGCGGATCGTCCATCGAAGCCCAACATCGTCCTGATCCTGACGGACGATCTCGGCTGGCAAGATGTGAAGTGCTACGACGTCGACCAGCCGAGTCCGATGGAGACTCCCAATATCGATGCGCTCGCGAAGCGCGGCGTCTTGTTCTGGCAAGCCTACGCGCCGGCGCCGACCTGCGCGCCCTCACGTTGTGCCATCCTGAGCGGAGTTCATCCGGCGCGCGCTCAGAAGACGCATGTCGTCGGTGGGGCGCCTCCGTCACCCATCAACCGCTCGGCGCATACCATGATGCCGCCCTGGTACAGCGGTCGTATGCCCGAGGGCGAGTTTACTCTCGCCAAGGCTCTCAAGAAGGAGGGGTACACGACGGGGCACAGCGGCAAGTGGCATATGGCGATTCAGCATCATGCCTTTCCGCAACCCGAGGACCAGGGCTTCGATTGGACTCGCAGCGTGCGAGGCGCTCGCTCGCGAATGAAGCCCGATCGCTTGAGCGACTTCGCCACGACGGACGAGAAGCACCCTTACCGTCTCGACCAGAACGGCTTCCCGAAGCACGAGAACAGCGAGAACGCGCTCGAGTTCCTGAGGGCCAGTAAGGACAAGCCGTTCTTTCTTTACTATGCCACTTGGCTCGTCCACACACCGATTCACACTCGTAGCCAGCGACTGCTCGACAAGTACTGCCGGAAGCTCGGTGTTCAGCCGGACCGGGACGATCCGGAGGCATGGAAGGGCAAGGGGCAGACGAATCCCTTCTACTGCGCGATGGTCGAGGAGCTCGACTACTACCTCGGCAAGATCTTTGCGTATCTCGAGACGACCGAGGATCCGCGCTGGCCCGGCCACATGCTGAGCGAGAACACGTATCTGATCCTCACGTCGGACAACGGAGGAATGGAAGCTCATCCCGGCGAGATCATCACGGACAACTATCCTCTCGACAAGGGGAAGATCTCGGCGATGGAAGGTGGCGTGCGCGTGCCGCTTGTCATCGTCGGCCCTGGCATTCCCGCGGGGGTCCAGTCGGATGTCGTCGTCAACGGGCTGGACTTCTATCCGACCATTCTCTCTTGGGTCGGCGCTAAGAGGCCCGAGCGGAAGATCCTCGACGGCTCCGATCTCTCGACGCTTCTCCGCAAGGATCCGACAGATCCGGCACTCGTTCTGGACCACGACCAGAAGACACGCGACACGATGGTCTGGCACTTTCCTCATGGCGTTGCGCTCGAGAGCACGATCCGCATCGGCGGTTACAAGCTGATCCGCAACTACGACCATCGCTACAACCGAGGCACCGAGCCGCTGGAACTGTATCAGCTGTACAAGTCCGAGA
>CAYZGY010000756.1:0-1767 GCA_964478085.1 uncultured Planctomycetia bacterium | reverse complement strand
CAAGCAGATCCGGGTCGATATCGAGGAAGCGAAGAACCTCGCTCGAGCAGACCCGAAGCGCGCGAAGCTGATGAACGAGCGACTCACCGAGATTCTGACGGAAATGAAGGCGAGCTATCCTTATTACAACGCCGCGTGTCGTCGTGTCGGAGCGGAGAGGAAACAGATTCCGACGGCGGTCTCTCATCGACGGGACGGTGAGACGGTCGAACTGGTTTTCCGGGAGAACGGCGCCAAGGTCGTTCGGGTTGACCTGATCTACACGCTCAACGGTCACGCTCGTTACGAGGAGTGGTTTCGCTCCTCCGCTACGTTCTCCGACGACAGGACGGTTACCGCCTCGCTTCCTCGAGGGACGACTCACTTCTTTCTGAATCTGATCGATGCGAACGGCTTTCTGGTCAGCTCCCCCGAACTCCCGGATCAGAGTCACCTGAGGAGGCACCGCGAGAAGTACGCCAAGTACGCGATAGACGTTACGCAGCCCGGAAGGGCAGGGACGAATCGAGACAAGAGTGGAAATCGATGAGCAGGAATCGAGTGGCTTTCGTCGGGCTCTTGCTGCTGAGCGGAGCCTCGTTTCTCACGAGCTCGGCGCTCGCATCCGATAGACCCAATATCGTCTTCATCTTTGCGGACGACTGGGGCTGGGGTGACCTTGGCTGTCACGGGCATCCGTACGTCAAGACACCGAACATCGATCGGCTGGCGAAGGAAGGGACGGACTTTCATCGGTTCACGGTCGCCAGTGGAGTTTGCTCGCCCAGTCGTACGGCGGTCATGACAGGGCATTTCCCGGCCCGGTACAACATCGACGGTCACTTCGCGTGGGTGCCGAGCAACGCGAAACGCAACATGCCGGATTGGTTGAGTCCGAAGGCTCCACTTCTGCCGAGGTTCTTGCAGAAGGCGGGTTACGCGACGGCTCACTTTGGCAAGTGGCATCTCTCCAACAACATGATTCCGGACTCCCCGCTGCCGAGCGAATACGGCTACGACGAGTACGGCGCGTTCAACTGTGCGGGAGAGCAGATGCCCGTCCATGAAGATGCGCGCAACGCCATAGCGTTCATCGAGAAAAGCCATCGAGGGCGGCGACCCTTTTTCATCAACCTGTGGATTCACGAGCCACACACGCCGTTTCATACTGTCCCGAAATACCGCTGGCGATTCCGTCACCTCGAAGAACGCGACAACATCTACGCCTCGGTTCTTTCTCACGCAGATGACCGGATCGGCGAGGTTCTGGATGCTCTCGACCGACTGAAGCTGACCGACAACACGCTGGTCATCTTCAGCTCGGACAACGGCCCAGCGCGCGCGCCTGGACGGACGGAACTAAAGCTGATGCACGACACGGCCACGGGAGCGGGCTACGGAATCGCTGCGGCGCGTGGTGTCACGAGTGGCCGAAAAGGCTACAAGGGAGCGCTGTTCGAGGGTGGAATCGGCGTTCCCTTTATCGCGCGCTGGCCAGGAAAGGGCGAGGCCGGCCGCGTGGATCGATCGACGATGATCTCGGCAGTCGATCTACTTCCGACGTTCTGTGAGCTCGCGAAGGTCGAGCTGCCGCAGGGATACCAGCCAGATGGCGTCAGTCAAGTCGAGGCGCTCATGGGGAAGCAGGAGACCGGACGAAGCAAACCGCTCTTCTGGAAGATGAGATCCGCCTGGCCAATTCGTCAGTCGAGACCGCATCACTGGGTTTCGTATGCGGTCGTGCCCGACCGCTGGGAGCAGGACCAAATCTACGATCGAACGTTTCTG
>CAYZGY010000755.1:0-4303 GCA_964478085.1 uncultured Planctomycetia bacterium | reverse complement strand
GGCACAGCGGGGCTCGGTACGATTTGAGGAATTCGAGAAATTCGAGGATTTCAGTGATCCGATCGAGCAGCAGCTGACCCATGGAGGTCAGTTGACAGACTTCGTCCACCGGAAGATTCTCATGAACGGCCGTACTCTCCTCGCCGTCCTGATCGTCGTGGACCTGCTCGGGAACTTCTCGTTCATCCGTGGCGACACGCTCGTCCTCGACCCCGGCTCGCCGAGCTGGGGGACGAGCCAAGCTGGCCACCGCACCGCACGGTTGGCGCGCGACAAACGGTGACGAATCGAACGCGGTCCTGCTCCCGCCCGCCGGTCCGGGGCAGCCGCTCGACGACGTCAACGCCTACGATCGCCACACGATCCGATCGTACATCACGGGTGGTGGTCAACCTCTCGCGCTCTTCAACCAGCAAGCGGTCCCTCCGAACGCGAGCGTGATCCTCCCGCGCCCGGTCTTCTTCTCGCTGCGGACGGGGTCGCCGGCGCTCTCGAACTTCGGCGCGACCGCGGGCGACATCCTCGTCGTCGATCGGGCGCTCTACTCGGTCGCCGGCACGATTCCAACACCGGGACCGGCGAATTGTGGCGAGAATCCAACGGACGACGACCTCGACTGCGAGTCGTACGAGAGCTGCCCCTCTTGATCGTGGCCGAGCTCGCTACTTGCCGCCACCTGTTCGGGCAAGCTCGACGAGCTCCTCGTGGGTGAACGGATTCTTGCGGTCTTTGAACTGCCGGCGTACCTCGGTGAACTTCGACGCGGGAACCGGCTTCTTCCAATCGTGCCAACGTTCGCCGACGTAGTTGAGGACGTCGGCGAGCTGTTGATCGCTGTAGTGCTCTTCGAGGGCGATCATCGAACCCCCTGTATAGGTCACGCCTTCGATCGGACCCGTGACCCCTTTGAGGAGGATGCGCGCAAGGATGCCCGCTTTGCCGTTGTTCTTGAGCCAATGGGCGCGCTGGAATGACGGAGCCAAGAGCTTGTCGCCCTGGAGAACTCCATCGCCATCCTTCCCGTGGCAAGCGGTACAGACGGTCTCGAAGAGCTGCTGGCCGCTCTTGGCGGAATCACTCAGAGCGTTCTTCTGCTTGTCGATCTCGGCCTGGCGCCGCTTCAACGCATAGAGAATCGGGCTCTCGCGGTTCGCGAGCTGCTCCGGGACCGCGAGGCCCGCAGTAGTGTACGCGAGGTAGAGCTGAATGAAGACGTGCGCATCGGCATCGTCGTGCATCGTGGCGAGGACCGTCGCGATCTCCGAGTCGCCCGCCGCCAGCAACGGCTCGGCGAGCTGAACTGCTGCACGACGAATTCGGGGCACGGAGTGTCGCATCGCGGCGATGACGAGATCCTTCGGAAGCGCGTCGAGCCCCCTCAGCGTCCACATCGCATGGATGCGCCCGTTCGCGTCACCGTGCAGACGCGCCATCTTCTCGAGAGCGGGAACCGCGGATCGATCTCCGCGGCACACGATGATCTTCTGCGCACTGTCGCGCCACCAACCATTCGGATGCGCGAGATGTCGGACGAGCTCGACCGAGCTCTCGTCGAGCATGCGCGGCTGGGGACCGGGCTTCTTGCCCTCGGGCACCAAGCGATAGAGTCGTCCCTTGCGGATGACCTCGACCATCCCCCACTTCTTCACCCTGCGGTACCGCGCGACCCACTCCTTCCGACTGTCGCTGTCGTCGGTCGGAAAGTAGTCCTTCTCCTGAATGATGCCGCGGTACATGTCGGCGATCACCAAGCTGCCGTCGGGAGCACTGTCGGTCCACACGGGACGAAAGTAAGCATCGGTGCTACGAATGAACTCGCTCTTCGGGAACGAGTTTTCGGCCACCCCGAGACCGTCCTTCCACCGGATCGTGCTCATGCGCAGGAAGCGCCCGACGGGTTCGCAGGTTACGACACGTCCGTAGAGCTCGGGCATGAGATCGCTGCGCAGGACCGTCTGACCGCACGGAGCGGAGAAATGCCTGAGGACGGCTTGCGCTTCGGTTCGGTAGCCTCCCGTCGATTGATCCCAGACGCGGCAGATCGCGTACGGCTTGTTGAAGTCGGGCGCGTGCTCCGGAACCGAAACGATCGGGTATCCCGCGGGAAGCTGGAACGAGCATGCCGGATTGCCGCGCCCGGCCCAGGTGGAAACGAGACGTCCGTCGTCGTCGCGCGCGAGCCCCCACTGGCTGACTCGCCACGTCGAGTGCCGGTGTCGAACGAGCTCCCCGTCGTCGTAGACGAAGCGGTGGTCATTCGTGCAGATCGTGTTGTCGAGATTCCAAAGCATCCCCGAATGCTGATGCTCGATGTTCCCGTGCTGCCCGTCGCGGTAGTAGGCGAGCTCACTGCGATCCGAGACTCCGTCACGGTCATCGTCGAAGTAGGCCATGACAGACTTCGATTGTGTGAACGTCACGAGGACACGATCGTGCAAGGGCAACACGGCACGCGGAAGGATGACCTTGTCGATGAAGACGCTGCGCTCGTCCATGACGCCATCGCCGTCGGTATCGACCAGCTTGACGACACGGCTCACCGGCTCGAGCTGCGCCGTGCCGAACTCGTCCTGCATGTAGGTGAGCCACTCACAGACGTAGAGCGCGCCGTTTCCGTCGAACGCGAAGCTCACGGGCTCCTGCACCATCGGCTCGCTCGCGATGCACTCGAGATGATAGCCCTTCGGAACCTCGATCGTTCGGATCGCTTCGGCCGGCGAGAGCGCCGGGAAACGCGTGTCGGGATCCCAGCCCCGATCGGCATGGACGAGGCAGGTTCCGAAGAACGTGCAGAGAGCGAAGTACACGACGGAAGGACGGAATTCCGTGAACATCCTGAACATTCACCAACGAGACCCGAACACGAGACGCGAGCGTGACCGGTCTATCTTTTCTCTCCATCGAGATCAGAAAGCAAGCGGACGAATGGACCGAAGCACTTCCCGAGCCTCGTTTCTCATCCACCTGGCGGTTACAATCCCGAGTCTACGATCATGAAGCTTGACCATCACCTTCGGCCCTTCCGCGCCGCCCTCTTCTTGCTACTCGCCTACGGGTCGGCGAGAGCCGCGCCTCCCCCGGTCGATCAGTTGCTCGACACCTACTGCTTCTCCTGCCACGGCGAAAGAACGCAGAAGGCCGAGATCCGCCTGGATCAGCTCGACGAGCTCGAGCCCGAGCTCCGACTCGAGATTCTCAACAAGGTCGAAGCACAGATCTTCTTCGAGCAAATGCCGCCGAAGAAACGAAAGCGGCAACCGACCAAAGCGGAGCGAACGACTCTTCTGGAGTGGATTTCCGACGAGCTCGAGAAGCACGGTGCCTCGAGATTGAAGGAGACGCTCAAGAGGCCCGAGTACGGCAACTGGGTCGATCACGAGAAGCTGTTCTCGGGCGAGTACGCACACCTACCCGGCTATACGCGCGACCGACGCTGGCTGGTCAGCGAGTTCATCTTCGACGCCAAGGTCAACGACCTGATCGACCATCCCGGCGTACGAAGCATCGACGGCATGAAAAGAAACGTCGTCGGCGACAACGGCGTCAATCTCGGCACGAGATTCGGTGGCCACAGCCTGCGGCAGAGCATCACGAATCCCTTCCTCCTCCCGACGACCATCGGCGTGCGCTACTACGACACGACGACGCTGACCGGCGGACACCTTCTGACAATGGTCTCGAGCGCTAAGAAAATCGCGTCGTACATGTCCTCCGAGAAGGCGATGAAGACGTACTATCCCGCGATGCACCGAATCTTGGCGATGGAGCTGTCGCATCGAGACACCCTCCGATCGAGAGAGCAGTTTCTGACCCGTCACATCGCCCGGATCCTGAGAGATTTCTATGGACATGAGAACGAGGCACTGCTTCCCGAGCTCATCCGGATGGAGGTCGAAGAAGTTCCGGAGTACACCGATGGAAAGGGCAATCCGCGAAAACGCGACAATGTCGGCCTGCTCGCGCGGTATGACCCGCAAGATCTCGACGCGATCTACCTCGGCGTCGGTCTGTACAAACGCGATGACGTCACCTTCAAGCAGGTCATCGAAAAGTGCGAGCGAGACTGGTTCACGTTCGGAATTCACGAGAAGCGAATCCGCACACGCATCCGGATCATGAAGGTCCTCGACAAGCAGTGGGACATGGCGCGGGTGTACGAGGACATCCGCAAGAAGAACATTCGACCGGCCCCTTACCGACCACTGGCGGATGCGGAGATGAAGGTCATCGCCGCGTCGATTCGAAAACACCGCCAAAAAGGTGACCGCTACCGGTGGATCATCAAAAAGTGCCAGGCCGATTG
>CAYZGY010000754.1:1864-4312 GCA_964478085.1 uncultured Planctomycetia bacterium | reverse complement strand
ACATCGGCGGCTACGGCCCCATGATCCTGGGCCACAGCCACCCCCGAGGCGTCGAGGCCATCCGCCGGGCCGCGGAGGCCGGGCAGAGCTTCGGGGTTCCCACGACCGCCGAGGTCGAGCTCGCGGAGCTCATCGTCGAGCGCATGCCGTCCGTCGAGAAGGTCCGCCTCGTCAGCTCGGGGACCGAAGCCGGCATGTCGGCCGCGCGACTCGCGCGAGGCTTTACGGGACGCGATCGCCTCGTGAAGTTCTCGGGCTGCTATCACGGTCACGCCGACTCGTTTCTCATCGCGGCGGGTTCTGGTGCTCTCACCTTCGGAGTTCCGTCGAGCCCCGGTGTGCCGGCGCCGCTCGCCGAGCTGACGCACCTCGCGCGGTTCAACGATCTCGACAACGTGCGCGCGATCTTCGCCGAGCACGGCAGCTACATCGCCGCGATCACGCTCGAGCCGATCGCGGGCAACATGGGCGTCGTTCCGCCTGAGCCCGGCTTCCTCGAGGGGCTTCGCGAAGTCTGCGATGAGCATGGCGCGCTGCTGATTTTCGACGAGGTAATCACGGGCTTCCGCGTCGCACGTGGCGGCGCGCAGGAGCTCTACGGGATCACGCCGGACCTCACCGTCATGGGCAAGGTCGTCGGTGGCGGTCTTCCCGTCGGCGCCTTCGGTGGACGTGCGGACGTGCTCGATCACATCGCTCCGACCGGTCCCGTCTACCAGGCCGGAACGCTCTCGGGCAATCCTCTCGCGACGGCCGCAGGTCTCGCGACCCTCGCGCAGCTCGGCGACGCGTCGGTCTACGAGGAGCTCGAGCGCAAGGGTGCGCGACTGCATGCCGGTCTCGAGGCGGCGATCACGGATGCGGGTGTCACGGCGCTCGTGCAGCGAGTCGGATCGATGATGACGCTCTTCTTCAACGAGTCGAAGGTGACGAGTCTCGATTCGCTCGAGAACGTCGACACCGATCGCTACGCGAAGTTCTTCCACGGCATGCTCGAGGCGGGTGTCTCGTTGCCGCCGAGCCAGTACGAGGCGTTCTTCGTCTCGACCGTTCACACGGACGAGGACATCGACGCGGTCGCCGCGGCAGCGAAGTCGGTTCTGGCCTCGCTGGCGTGATCGGGGCGGAGAAAGAGGAGCCGGGCGGAGGCTAACGACCTCGGTCGATCGTTGCCGGGAATCGTGATGACCCCACGTCGCGGCGACCCGCCTCGAGCTTTGTCGGAAGAAGCGGCGGGAGGCCGGAGGGGTGATCAGGGAGCGGGATCGAGGACGCCGCGCGACTCGAGTATGTCGAGCGCGCTGCGCACGTTGAGGCGCACGCTTCGGGCGTCTCCGGCGCGAACGAGGTGAGCTCCTCGAGAAGACTCGGCGCGCGACGCAAGCGGACGTAGTGAGGACGACGGGCGAAGCTGCTCCAGAGGTGGCGCCGCTCTTGATGATCAGGCGTTCGCAGCGAGAGCTGTCGAGATACGCCGCTCCGGTCGAGAGCTCCGGATTCAGCCCTTCGGCCAGCCGGATTCTCACGGGCTCGTTCTTATCGCCCGCCATGAACCACTCGTTGTCTTCGAAGCTCGTCGGGTCCTTGACCAGAGGAATTGCTACGACTTCATCGACGAAGGTCTGAAGAAAGGCGCTCCTGCCTTCTTCGTCGCCTAAGAAGAGCAGCAACGCGTCGTGCCGGGGCGTGTCCGGCTCGAAACGGGCGGTCTCGATGAGCTCGATCGAGCCATCGCGTATTTGCGCAAGATACCACCGTGCGCGAATTTCGCGATGGTATCCAGCTGCCACGAGCCCGGCGACGAGCAACGCGAGCGCGAGGATCACGATCACCCGTCGTCCACGTCGTTCTGCCATGCTCGTCCGTCTTCAAAGAGATGACGGTCGCGCAGGTTCAGAAATCGCGACTCTCCATATACGCCTCGATCTCGTCGATCTCCTTCGGCACGCTGGCCGAGAGAATTTCGTAACCATTCTTCGTCACGAGGACGTCATCTTCGATGCGAATTCCGAGCCCTTCCTCGGGAAAGTAGAGCCCGGGCTCGATCGTGATGACCATGCCGGCCGCGAGCGTGCGGCTCGGCATCGCATCGTGGACGGCGAGACCGAGGCCGTGGGAGCAGCCGTGGAGGTAGTACTGCTTGACGTCGCGCGGCGTTTCGATCACGCCGATCTTCGCGAGCTCCTCGCCCGCCTTGTGCATCGCCTTACGCTGGACCGAGTCCCACTTCGCGCCGGGCTTGATCGCCTCAATCGCGGCCTTCTGCGCCTTGAGAACGACCTCGTAGATCGCACGTTGGCGCTTCGTGAACTTTCCGTCGATCGGAATCGTGCGCGTGATATCGGCCGAGTAGTTGCCGTACTCCGCGCCGACGTCGAGAAGGACGACCTCGCCCGCGCGCGACTGTCGTCCGTACTTGTGGTAGTGAAGCACGCACGAGTTCGGGCC
>CAYZGY010000754.1:0-1854 GCA_964478085.1 uncultured Planctomycetia bacterium | reverse complement strand
GCGGGAGCGGGACAGCGGTGGCGAAGAAAGGTTGCTTCGATCAGCGCGCGCAGCTCGTACTCCCAGATCCCCGCGTGCACGGATCGCATCGCGTTCTCGAGCGCGACGCAGGTCGTGTCGATCGCCTTGCGGAGGTGGGCGACCTCGGCGGTGCTCTTGATCTGACGATGGGGGGCGATGAGCCGACGCGAGGAGCGGAGGTCGAAGTCGAAGGCCGCGCTGCCGAACTGCGCGACGAGGAACCGGTGAGGCCCGGTCGGTGGCTCGCCGGGCGCGAACTTCGGTCCGAGGTCGAGCCAAAGACGGCGTTTTGCCGCATCCCGGACGCGTGCGGAGCTTCCGAGAAGCTCTCGCAGCTTTGTCGTGAAGTCCTTCTCCTCGAACACGGTCTTGCGGTCGATGCCGCTCCGTCGACTGGCGCCGTCGCGTCCGAGCCGATCGCCGTGCCAGACCTTCGAGCGTTCGGTCGCCTCCTTGACGAAGAGCATCGCGTGCCCGACGCCGTCGATCTCGTCGCGTGAGAGAATCAGCGCGACGTGGTCCTCCTCGATCCCGGTGAGGTAGAAGAGATCGTTGTCGGGACGGTAGAGGTAGTCGACGTCACCCGCGAAGTGATCGGGCTTCGGTGAGCGCAGGACGAGCACGGCCTGGAGGGGGTCCTTCGCGTCCTTTCGCATCGACTCGAGCACACGCGTGCGACGAGCGGCGAGCTCCTCGCTCGAGATCGGTGGGGGATGGCCGCCTTCGGCGTGAAGGCCGAGCGATGCGTAGAGCGAGATGAGAAGGACGAAAGTCGCTGAGCGCACGGGATTCTCCTCGGGTTGTCGAGCTTCGATTGTAGAGCGGGATGAGGTCCCCGCGCGAGAATCCTTGAACGGCATCCTCCTTCAAATACAATCAAAGCTTGCCGTTCGGCTTCCCTGCGCGCCGAAGTCGTCACGCCGAATCCGTCACGCCGAAGCCCCGAAATCGCCCGAACAGCCCGGCCCTGATCCGCCTGACAAGGAGTCGTCCGATGTCCTCGAAGACTCGACCCACGCTCGCCATCCTCGTCTCGTCGTTTTCTCTGTGTCTCCTCTGCGCGTCGGTTTCGTTCGCGCAGGATATCGACGTCGGCGCCATCAAGGACGAGAAGAAGAAGCCCAAGTACGATCTCGTCGCTTGGGGCCAGCTCAAGCCCGTCAAGGGGCAGGCCGGCTACTTCGAGTTCTCGTACACGAAGACGGTCAAGCGTCGTCCCAAGAAGATGAGCGCCTTCGTCAAGCTCGGCGACGATCTCAAAGTCCTCGAGGACACGAAGATCTCGGCGAAGAAGCTCGCGGTCGGAACGAAGGCCCACCTCTACGGGCAGGCTCGCGAGAACGAGACGGTGAACCCTCTCGGGATCACGACGATGGAGTATTCGCTCAAGAACGTCTCGGCGGTCCTCATCGGAAAAGGAATCAAGATCGACCCCGAGTATCGCGATCCCGCCAACAAGCAGAACAAGTGGCACACGGGGGAGATCACCGAACCCAAGAAGGGCTCGCCGTTCCGACTGACGATCGACGACAAGAAGCACGCGGTCACCCTCGCGAAGCGACCCGTCCTGCTCTCGCGAGATCCAGTCAAGGGCTCGAAGGTGACGACGCAGAAGAAGCGTTTCTACGCGTTCATTCTCGCGGACGAGACCGAGGATCGCCCCGAGACGAAGAAGAAGAGCGACAAAAAGAAGCCCGCGTTCGAGACGAATCGAGTCATCCTTCTCGATACGGCAGCGGTCAAGTACCGCGTCTACAACAACCTCTTTCCGTCTTGATGAGGGGCCTTTCGGGAAGGCCCCTCTCGATCGCTCCGCGATCGATTCACCCCAAC
>CAYZGY010000753.1:0-4320 GCA_964478085.1 uncultured Planctomycetia bacterium | reverse complement strand
GATCTCCCCGCGGTTCAGGCCGCCTGCGGTAAACAGAAACGCGAAGTAGGCGACGGTGAGCGCGAGAATGATGTGCTTGGTCGCGTTGGCAAAGCCCTCGACCGAGCCGAGGCTGACGACCCCCGCGAGCTGCAGTATAACGACGTACGCGATGGCCAGACCTACAAGGATCAAAGCGAGGGTCGTGTTCGTCTTTCCGCCCCCCTCTTGGGTGGGCGCGTGGGACTTGGGAGTGACGCCGCAGTCACCGAGATGGCGTTCCGTGAGCTTGTACTGAATCAGCCCGAGGACCATTCCGACGCCCGCGAGACCGAATCCGTAGTGCCATCCCCAGCTTTCCGATTCGGCGAAGTATCCACACGCGAGCGGTCCGAGCGCCGCGCCGACGTTGATTCCCATGTAGAAGATCGAGAAACCCGCGTCACGCCTAGCGTCCCCTTGTTCGTAAAGATCGCCGACGATGGTCGAGACATTCGGTTTGAGGAGCCCCGTTCCGATGACGATGAAGACGAGGCCTAGGTAGAACGACGCCTCGGTTCCTATCGCCATCGTGAAGTGTCCGGCAGCGATAATAACGCCACCGTAGAATACCGACTTCCGCTGACCGATGAGGCGATCCGCGATCCAGCCACCGAGGAGCGCGGCGAAGTAGACGCCCGCCGTGTAGAGACCGTAGATCGATCCGGCGAGGCCGTCCTCGAAACCGAAGCCTCCCTTTTCGACGCTCGCCGTCATGAACAGCACGAGCAGTGCGCGCATGCCGTAGTAGCTGAAGCGCTCCCACATCTCGGTGAAGAACAACGTCGCGAGTCCGCGAGGATGTCCGAAGAAAGTCTTGCCCGCGACGTCGCCTTGACTCATGTGTTTCGCTCCGCTGGGGATTCGTTCTGAGAAGTGCGCGAGATGATAGAGGAAGCCCAAAAAGCAGTCAATCGATCCCGTGACGAGGGTTCCTCGACCCTGGCCCGCGAGCTAAGATGCCGGGCATGAAACGACGAGTGATCTTCTCCGCAGCTTTCTCAGCTGCCCTCTCGGCTTTCGGGTCGAGCGCCCTCTCCGCCGCCGATCCCGAGTCAATCGACGAGCGGCTCACGATCGAGCTCTTCGCCGAGAATCCGCAGATCGTCACGCCGATCTCGATCGACGTCGACTCGCGCGGTCGAGTCTGGGTGATCGAGAGCAACACGCACTTCAAGCCGGGCGACTACAAGCTCCACCCGACCGACCGCGTGCTGATCTTCGAGGACTCGGACGGCGACGGTCGCGCCGATCGCAGGACTCGGTTCACCGACGGGCTGACCCACGCGATGGGAATGAAGCTCCTCGACGATCGCCGTGTGCTCGTCACGACGCGTCGCGAGGTCTTTCTCTACACCGACGAGGATGGCGACGGTCAGGATCCGAAGCGTCAGTCGCTCGCCAAGCTCGTCTCGAAGGGTTCCTACCCTCACAACGGTCTCTGCGGTTTCGCCGTCGATGAGCTCGGTTACGTGTATTTCGGCTTTGGCGAGAACCTCGGCGAGGACTACGAGCTCGTCGCCGCGGACGGCAGCAGCGTCGCGGGAGGTGGCGAAGGCGGAAGCATGTTCCGCATGCGTCAGGACGGCTCGGATCTCGAGCGCCTCTCGACGGGATACTGGAATCCGTTCCATCACTGCCTCGACGTGTTCGGCAATCTCTTCGTCGTCGACAACGATCCCGACTCGCGACCGCCGTGCCGCTTGATGCACTGCGTCGCCGGATCCGACTTCGGCTACCGTTTCTCGCTCGGTCGCGGCGGGCTCCATCCCTTCAGTGCGTGGAACGGCGAGTTGCCCGATACCGTGCCGATGATGGCCGGTACGGGTGAGGCGCCGTCGGGATTGATCGCGTACGAGGGCTTCGGACTTCCGGAGGACTATCGCGGCGTGATCCTCGGAACGTCGTGGGGCGATCACCGCATCGAGGCCTTTCGGCTGCAACCGGAGGGCGCTTCGTTCAAGACCTTCGCCAAGCCGATCATTCGCGGTGACAAGAGCTTTCGCCCCGTCGGAATCGCGATCGCCCCGGACGGATCCCTCTACATCTCCGACTGGGTCGACAAGAGCTACAATGTCCACGGGCGTGGCCGCATCTGGCGTGTGCGCGCGAAAACGGAGGCGAAGGACCGCGCGATGGTGCCTGTCATGCCGAAGACCGAGGCGCTCGCGAAGGAGCGGCTCTTCCAGACAGGCGCGACCGACCGTGCTCGACTGCAGGGCGCGGTCTTTCTCGCTCGTGCGAAGAAGCTCGAAGCGATGACCGTTCGCGAGCTCGCTTCGCTCGCCGCATCCGACGATCTCCTCGCCGCTGCGGTGCGTCTCTACGGTGACTCTCGCCCCGAGGAGCGAAAGAGCGGACTCGCGGATCTACTTCGGTACGGTACGTTTCGTGAGCGCCCGCGCGCGAAGATGGAAGCGATGGTTCGCACGGAGAACATCTTCGGTCTCGAGGAGGAGTTCCGCGACATCGCCTCGAAGGGAACGGATCCGTTCTTACGCATCGCGGCGCTTCAAGCGCTCGCTCGCTCGGCGCCTCGTCATGTCGTCGATGGTTTCGCGAAGCGCGATGATGAGGACCACCGTTTGCTCGCCGTGCTCATCCTTCGTCGACAGGGCGGATGTGGAAAGGGCGTCTCGCCGTTCGCGACGGGGAAGGCCAAGCCGGTCGATCTCGCGGTCGTCGAGAAGTTCTTGCGCGACCCGAGCCCGAAGGTGCGTCGTGCCGCGCTTCAGTGGGCCGGGGACGAAAAGCTGCAGGATCTCGAGAAGGTGATGAGCGCCTCGCTCGACGCGGGTCCCGTCACCCGTGAGGTCTTCGACGCCTTCCTTGCAGCGGAGAGCCTCCTACGAGGCGAGAACCCCGACAAGCGTGGCCGCCGATCGCGCGACACCGCTCTCGCGATTCTCGCGATGGACGGAAAGAAGCCCGCTTCGCTCCGCGCTCGTGCGCTTCGTGGCGTGTCGAGCGTGCACGGCTGGAGCAAGGGTGAGTTCGCGCGACTCCTGAAGGAAACAGATTCGGAGCTGCGTCGCGCCGCGGTTCGAATGTTCTCGGATGCGACCTCACCGGAGGCCAAGAGCGCTCTCCTCAGAGTTGCCCGAAGTGATCAGTATTCGGAAGAGCTTCGTCGTCAAGCCATCGCCGGGCTTTCGCGATTCGCCTCGACGGACGTGGAGGTCAAGCGCGCTTTGGTCGGCCTCGTGCAGGGGTTCATCTCAGGCGAGAATACCGCGTTCGGACGCGAGGCAGCACGGAGCCTGCGCGGTGTCGATCTCGACCCTGTCTCGGCTGAAGGTCGCACGAAGCTCGACGGCAAGCTCCTCGATAAGAGCGCTGCCGAAGCGGTTGCGTCGGACCCGAGCCTGCTGAGCGGCGGCGATGCGACCGAAGGCGAGCTCGTCTTCTTCCATCCGAGTGGTCCGCGCTGCTCGAGCTGTCACACGATCGGTGCGCGCGGCGGAACCGTCGGCCCGCAGCTTTCGACGATCGGTCGGATCGGGCGTCAAAAGCTGCTCGAGTCGATCCTCACCCCGTCGAAGGAGATCGCGCCGCAGTTCGCGACGTGGACCTACGTGACGCTCTTCGGCGCTCACGTCGGCATCTCGCTCGGAGAATCTCCCGACGGAAAGCTGCGCGTCGGACTCGCTGACAGTGGGGTCGTCGAGATTCCGCGTGAGCAATTCGTCGAGCGCCGCGCGAACAAGGCATCGCTCATGCCGGCAGACCTTCACGCCTCGATGACGAAGAAGGAGCTACGCGACCTGCTCGCGTATCTCGAGTCGCTTCGATAAGTCGCGGAAACGACGAAAGAACCATGGCCTGGATCCAGACGATCACTCCCGACGACGCCGAGGGTGCCCTCAAGGGTGAGTACGACGAGGCCGTGAAGCGCGCCGGACGTGTCTACAACGTCGTCAGCCTCTCGAGTCTCAATGACCAGGTGCTCATCGGTTGGCTCGGCCTTTACAAGCAAGTGATGTTCGGTCCGTCACCGCTCACGCGTCACGAGCGCGAGATGATCGCGACGGTCGTTTCCGTCGAGAACGCGTGCCACTACTGACTCGAGGCGCACGGCGAGTACCTCCGGTCGGAGGTCGCGAAGGATCGTTCGGAATGGGTGGACGCGATCAAGGCCGATTGGCGCACGGCGAAAGATTCGACTCCTCGTGAGCGGGCGATGTGCGAGTACGCTTCGAAATTGACGAAGGCGCCGGCGAGCGTTCAGGAGCCCGATCTCGAGCCGCTTCGAGCCGCCGGTCTCGACGACCGGGCGATCCTCGATGTCGCCCACGTCGTCGG
>CAYZGY010000752.1:2249-4325 GCA_964478085.1 uncultured Planctomycetia bacterium | reverse complement strand
CGAAGAGGCCGCGGTCCTTGAGATCCTGAATGAGAGCGCTGATCGGCTGGTCGACCGACACCGCGTTCTTCGCGTGTCCGTCACGCAGCCCGCCGTGCTGGTCCCAACGATCGCCGTTGCCGCCCGAGGTCGTCAGCTCGATGAAGCGCACGCCGCGCTCGACCATGCGTCGTGCGAGAAGGCACTGCGTCGCGAACTTCTTCGTGTTCTTCCACTTCGCGTCGAAGCCGTAGGCGCGTTTGGTCGCCTCGCTCTCGCCCGAGATGTCCATCGCCTCGGGGACCTCGCTCTGCATGCGGAAGGCGAGCTCGTGGTTGCGGATCGCCGCTTCGACTTGCGGGGCCTGACCGATGCGACCGAGGAGGTCACCGTCGATCTCGCGCAGACGCTCGAGCTTGCGTTGCTGCTCCTCGGCAGCTTCGCGCCTGCGGATGTTTCGCATCGGACGTCCCGGATGCAGCACCGTGCCTTGGTGGACCGAAGGCAGGAAGCCGGCACCGAAGTTCGGCACGCCTCCGTTCGGCGTGATGCCGCCGTGGAGGACGACGAAGCTCGGGAGGTTCTCGTTGAGGCTTCCGAGCCCGTACGAGATCCACGCACCCATGCTCGGTCGACCGAGACGCGCGAGGCCCGTGTGGAGTCCGTAGACGGCGTTCGGATGGTTCGGCGAGAACGCCGTCATCGAGCGGACGACGCAGAGGTCGTCGGCGTGTTGCGCGATGTTCGGAAAGAGGTCGCTGATCGGCAAGCCACTCTCGCCGTAGTTCTTGAACTTCCACGGGCTCGGGAAGATCTTCCCGAGGCTGTTGAAGACCGTCGCGTCGATCTTGAACTTCGGCTTCTGGCCCTTCTCGCGCTCGAGCCGGGGCTTCGGGTCGAAGGAGTCGACCTGCGAGAGGCCACCGTCGAGGAAGAAAACAATGACGCTCTTCGCCTTTGCGGGCGGGTGGGGCTTGTCTCCCGACGACGCTCTTGCCGGGTTTGCGGCAAGTGCCTCGCGGTGGAGGAGAGATGTGAGCGCGACGGATCCGAATCCGACCGACGCTTCTCGAAGCAGGTGACGTCGCGAGTAGATGCTTCGCGGATCAGTAAACATAGATCAGTTCCTTGCGGTTCAGCATCGTGTGGCAGATCGACTTCCACACGGCATGGTCGTTCTCGGTCGCTTTTTCGTCGACGCCGCGATCTTCGAGAAGGCCGCGTGCCCACTCGAGCTCGCGCGCGGTCGCGGCACGTCCGAAGGCCTCGCGGTGGAGCGCGTCGATTCTCGCCTCGTAGGCCTTTTGCGGACTTTTGAGGATTCGCCTCGCCCATTGATCTGCGGCGAACCACGAGAGCTCTCCGTTGAGGAGCTCGAGCGATTGCGAGGGGCTGTTCGTCACATTGCGACGACCGAAGGGCTCGTTCGCGTCGGGCATGTCGAAGAGCATCAGAAACGCGGGCATGTGGCGCCGGCGTAGCTGCACGTAGACCGATCGGCGGTCGCGAGAATTCGATCCGACACTCTGACCGAATACGTTCGGCTCGAGCTGTCCGCTGAGCGAGAGGATCGTGTCGCGAATCGACTCGGCCGTGAGACGCCGAATCGGCATGTGCTGGAGCAGCTCGTTGTCGGGATCGAGATCGAGCGACGCCGAGGAGGCCTTCGAGGACTGACGGTAGGTGCTCGTGAGAACGAGTCGTCGGATGAGCTTCTTCATCGACCAGCCCGAGTCGACGAACTGCGTCGCGAGGTAGTCGAGCAGCTCGGGGTGGGTCGGCGGGGTTCCCATGCGACCGAAGTCGTCGACCGAGTGGACGATGCCGCGGCCGAAGAGGTGGTGCCAGACGCGATTGACGGCGACGCGTGCCGTCAACGGATTGTCCTCCGCCACGAGGGCGTTCGCCCACTCGAGTCGTCCGCTTCCCTTCGCTTCGAACGGCGTCGGATCGACACCGTCGAGGAAGCGACGCGGGTTGGGCTTCTTGCTCAAGCTCTTGTGCGAGCCGCGAATGTAGACGGGCTCGTCGACTCCGGCGCCGTCCGCCGGCGTGGGGCCGTACTTGGGGGGGGGTACTTGCGATTGGATCTAGCGC
>CAYZGY010000752.1:0-2239 GCA_964478085.1 uncultured Planctomycetia bacterium | reverse complement strand
TGGGGGGTGTTTGGGGGGCGTTCAGGGGTGGTTGTGGGGAGGTTGTTGGGGTGGGTAACTTCCTTTGGGTTCGCGCGAACGGCCGCGACCGGGGCGCGGAGCTTGTCCGAGCGCTTGATGTCGAACTGCAGGACGCCGGCTTCGAGGAGTCCGTCGAGGAGATCCCCCTCGGCGATGGTCAGCGAGCCTTCGCGCCACTTGCGAGGAAGCGCGGCGAGTCGCGAGGCGACGAGCTTTCGTAGCGATCCGGCGTCTGTCGCGTTCGCGGCGGCTTGCGCGTTCGCGGCGGCTTGCGCGTTCGCGGCGGCTTGCGCGTTCGCATCGACAAAGGCGAGTCCGGCCGGACGGGCCGCGGGCCGATCAGCGGTCGCGTGCGCGGAACCGACGACGGCGTACGATCCGTCGACGTGTCCGCCCGTCGTCGCCGCGAGGCGGAACTCGCCGCCGTTCTGGAGCACCTCGATGTAACCGCGGAGCCCTTCCCAGAGGTAGGTGTTGAACGTGACCGTCTGCCACGTGTCGCTGTTGATCATCTTCGTCAGACCACCTGTCGTCGGGCCGCGCCCGACGAGCTCGTAGCTGCGGATGATCAGACTGATGCGAACGTTCTTGCCTTTGACGCGGATGCTCACCCTCTTGCCGACGTCGAAAGCCGGCGAGCGGTACGCGCCTGCGAATCGTGAGCTCAGGTGGCCCGAGGCAGCGTGTCCGCCGGCAAACGACGCGACGACGCGATCACCGTTCGGCGCGACGACGAAATCTCCCGGCGGCCTCGGTCGATCTTCGAAGCCTCGACCCGATGCGATCCACTCGGCGAAGCCGTTACGCGAGTTCTCGGAGTTGCCGAGCCAGCTCGCGTCGGCCCTGGCTGCGTCACGGATCTTGCGACGCTCGTTCTCGATGGCGCCGGCGTCCTTGGCGGCGAGAAGACTCGCGAGCGCGCGGAGCTCGTCGTTGGGCTTCTTCGTCAGCGCTTCGGCCCATCGCTTCTGTCGATCATTCTCGGGCTTACCGTCGAGCGCTGCAGCCAGATCTTGATCGGCGGTCATCAGGTCTTCCGCGAGTACCTCGGAGATAGCTTCCCGCACGCCCTTCTTCGCTTCGACGAGCCTCTTCTCGAGAGCGTCGAGCTTCGCGGGCGAGTTGACGCAGGCGTACTCGAGACGCGAGCTCGCGATGATGCCGTAGAGCGAGTAGTAGTCGCCCGTCGTGATCGCGTCGAACTTGTGATCGTGGCAGCGCGTGCACGCGACGGTGAGTCCCGTGAACGCTTTGCCGATGACGTCGATCATGCCTTCGTAGATGCGCGCCTCGTCGGCGTGGATGTCGGGTGGGCCATGCTGGCCGTCCGTCAGGAACAGGTAGCCGGGACCCTTGATCGACTCGTTCTCTCCTGTCTCGGGGTCGAGGCGCGGCTTCTCGAGCAGGTCGCCCGCGATGGCCTCGCGCAGGAATTGATCGTAGGGGACGTCTCGATGAAAGGAGCGGATCAGGTAGTCGCGGTAGCGGTACGTGTTCGCCATCAAGTAGTCGGCCTCGAAAGCTTTCGACTCGGCGAAGCGCACGAGATCCATCCAGTGCCGCGCCCACTGCTCGCCGAAGTGGGGCGAGGCGAGCAGTCGATCCACGACTCGCGCGTAGGCGGCGTCCCGGTCAGCTGCTGATTTCTCGAGATCCGCGGTGAACGTGGCGAGCTCTTCTGGCGTCGGCGGCAGCCCCGTGAGGTCGTACGTGACGCGGCGCAGCCAGGAGTGCGCGCTCGCCTCGTCGGCGGGCGACCAACCTTTCGCCTCGAGCTTTCCGAGGATGAAACGGTCGACGTCGTCGCGCGGCCAACTCTTCTTCTCGACCTTCGGCGGCTTCGCCTTCTGAACGGGCTCGAGCGACCACCACTTCTTGCGCTCCGTGAGATCGAACTGGTCTCCCGTGGCGACCTTTTTCACGCCCTTCTGGCGAGGATCAGCAGCGCCATTTCGGATCCAAGTCTCGAAGTCGCGAATGACGGCCTCGGGGAGCTTCGCCTTCGGCGGCATCTCGAGGTCCTCGTAGCGCAGCGCCGAGAGGAGGAGGCTCTTCTCGGGCTTGCCGGGGACGAGTGCCGGCCCCGTGTCGCCGCCGTGCATCCAGCCTTCTCGGCTGTCGAGGAGCAGGCCACCCTTGACTCGCTTCGAGTCCGTCGAGTGGCACTTGTAGCAGTGCTCGACGAGCACGGGACGGATCTTCCTTTCGAAGAACTGAA
>CAYZGY010000751.1:0-4330 GCA_964478085.1 uncultured Planctomycetia bacterium | reverse complement strand
GCCGATCTGTCCCGGCGACGGATCACAGTAACGAAGGAAGGGCAGCCTCTTCGACTTCGCGTTTCCGAACGCCTTCTGCAGGTGGCGCCAGTGTCCACCACGTTTCCAGTGAAAGTCGTAGTAGCCGAAGGCATCCGCACCCTCGACACGACTGACGCGGCTCATCTGGTACGTCCCGACGTAGACCGCGTGGTTCGGATCCCACGCGTGCACGTTCTTTACGTCGCGCGAGCGGCCCGGGTAGGTGTTTCCGATGCGGTCGCTCCAAAGGTGGTATCCCCAGACGACCGAGTTCTTGCGCAAGCTCTCGCAGAGCTTCTTCGAGCCCTCGACGTTCTTGTAAATGTGGTGATCGGGTGTCAGAAGGTCGACGAAGATCTGCACGCCGTGCTTCTTGCAGATCTTCGCGCGCCAGTCGGTGTACTGGCAGAGGACGACGTTGAAGTGCGCCTTCTTGATTCCGACGATCAGCCGCTCGAATTCCTTGGGAGTCTTCGGAAGGTGGTCCCCGGCGTAGCCCATGTTGAAGATCATCGCGAAGCGATCGGGGCGCCGTGCCTCAGCCGCCGTGTCGTTTTGCCCGACCGCACTCGTGCTGGTGACGAGAATCGCGATGAGGACGGAGATGACGGCACCGGAGAGTGCAAGGGTTGTCTGTCGCATTCGGCTCCTCCCTTGAGATGTACTCACAGGTGACTCCGATCGTCACTTTCGTGCCAGTTTTTCTGCGGAATTCGGGGCGGGAATTCCAGTGCGAGGCCTCCGGTGCCTGTCAACGCGGTGGAGTAGAACGTTGGCGAACGGTGGTTCCACAATCCTGTTCGACCAGCACTTTGCGACCCAAGATCCGGGTTTCGTCGATACGCTTCGTTCCGTGAGGAACTCGAACTTTCTCGCGGGCTTCGCTTACAAGTGGGCGAAGGATCCGCGACAGTGGGCGCGTGCGCAGGTCTTCGCGTACCTCGAGACGCCGATGAACTGTCAGGGGCACCACCCGCTCGTCAAGCGGCTCTTCAAGCACGCGGAGCGATAGAACGACGACGAACTCATGGGGGCGTTCTTCGTCGCGTTCGATCGATTGCAACGTCGCAAGCGAAACCGCTGGGGGCAGCTTCGCTCGACCGAGGACCAGATCCCGCCGCAGCAGCGTGTCGAGACCGCGGACAAAGAGCTGTCGCGCGTTCAGCGTTACATGCATCGCGACTACGGCTATCCGCAGAGTCGGTTTCCGGAGCAGTTTCGGCTCTTCACCGTGACGACGCGCCACTATTTGCGACGTCGCGCGGCTGGGTATTTCCGACGAATGGGCTTTCAGCGTCCCGGGGACTACATCCGCGAGATCACTCGTTCCATCGCGCGTTTCGAGGACGACGACATCTCGAGCGGCGAGAATTACCTCGATACGCCCGGTCTGATGCGCATCCTCTTCTACGAGTCGGACGTCCTCGATTTTTCTGATCGCGCGTACATCGGACTTCAGCAGGGCCGAGCGCTATCCGAGCTCACCGCGGCACCGCGCTTCCCGGATCTCTGGAAGGACCCCGCGGTTGCCGAATTCCTCTTCGCGACGTCGCTCGCGGCGAAGTCTCGCCTCGTGCGCGCGACGATGTTCGATCTCCTGCGGGCGCACCACGGCCGTTTCTTCGACGAGCTCAGCGTCGAAAACCTTCTCACCATGCTCGAGCACGAGGAGGAGGACGTGCAGGTCGTCGGAGCCGAGATGCTCGAGGGCTCGAACCGATTCGGCACGCTTCGCGTCGACGATTGGATGCGACTCCTGCGCTCGGACAACATCGAGGTGCTCGAGAACGTCTGCAGGGCGATGGTCCGTCATGTCGACGAGAGCCGATTGACGCTCGACCAGTGCGTCACGCTCGCGTGTGCGCGACCGATTCCCGTCGTCGACCTCGCTTTCGAGTTCCTCAAGCGTCGTGAGATCAAGACTGCGAGCGACTTCAGCGCGCTTTCCGCTCTGAGCGATGCGACCTGCGAAGCACGCGC
Source organism: uncultured Planctomycetia bacterium (assembly GCA_964478085.1). Lineage (GTDB taxonomy): Bacteria > Planctomycetota > UBA8108 > UBA8108 > UBA8108 > CAYMLL01. Next base: position 2,329 of record CAYZGY010000751.1, on the reverse strand, counting down.
CGAGAACGTCTGTGATTGGGCGCTCGGGGTCATCGGAGCGCGGGAGAGCTACGACGTCGAGAACATCACGCCGTTCTTCGACTCCCTCTTCGATCCGATTCGCCGGAGCGCGCGCAAGTGGCTCGACGGGCTGACGTGGCTTTGGAGTGCCGTGCTGCTCGCTGTTCACCGAGGAGGTCGTCAGAAGCTCAAGGCTGTTCGCCAGCTCGGCGATTCGATCGTGCGCGATCCGGACACGGCCGAGGTCTTGCTCCCGGTCATCGGAGTCGCGATTCGCTCGATCCGCAGCCCCGAGTCTCTCGCCGCGATCGCCTCGGTCGCGAGTGTCGCCGAGCGGCGAACCGAACTCGTCGCGGTCGCCGAGAAGCACTTCCCCGAGCTGAAGCTCACGGTTGCTGGAGCGGGAGGCAACTGATGGACGTACGACTCGCCTACTTCGGACGCAGCGGACTCATCGACGACGGCTCCCGTGTCTTGAGCTTCGCGCCGAATTTGAGCCGCGAGGCGGTCTCGTTCGACGCACCGCTCCTGAAGCCTCTCCGTTTCCGCGAGGGAATTTCGGCTCTTCACGACGTCGTGATCTCGGATCTGCGCTTTCACAAACGTGACAAGACCGCGTACGAAGAGTGGAAGAAGAGCGAGCAGCAGCGTGAGGCCTCCCTTCGACAGCAGACTCGAGAGATCGCGATCCAGGATCTCGAAGCGCGCAAGCACGAGAAACCCTCGCGGGAGCTCGAAGGGCGTTACAAGTCGGCGCGCAAGCGTTACTGGACCGCGCGACGCAAGTGGGAGAAGGAGGTCGGTCGCAAGCTCGATTGGCGCACGCAGTACCTCGTCTTCGATCCCGTCTGCACCGTCGCGAACGACGTCGTCGTCAATGCCGACCTCGAGAACTTCTTCCCGACGATAACCTTTCCCCGCGTGCGCGGTCTCTTCCGCTCGCTCGGCTACTCGCCCGCGGTCGCGACGATCTTCGCGCTCTTGACGACCGAGGCGCCGCGGCGCCTCGTCGAGTACGACGGCACGCGCGACTTCGCGGCGGTCGGGCCCCGTTGCCGTGCTCAAGGCTCCTGCACCAGTCCTGCGCTGAGCAACCTCGTCTCGCGAAAGCTCGACGCCCGCTTGAGTGGCATCTGTCGAAGTCTCGGATTCACCTACACACGCTACGCTGACGATCTCTCGTTTTCGGCGAGCGGCGAGGCCGGCGCGAAGGTCGGCTACCTGCTCGCGCGTGTGCGGCACATCGCGCAGGACAAGGGCTTTCGCGTCAATGAGAAGAAGACGCGCGTCCTCCGTCGAAACGCGCGTCAGGAAGTCACGGGCATCGTCGTCAACGATCGACCTGGCGTCTCTCGTAAGGAGGTCCGCCGCCTGCGCGCGATTCTTCACCGAGCGCGTTCGGAGGGGCTCGCCGCGCAGAACCGGGATGGACGCGACAACTTCGAGGCCTGGGTTCGCGGGATGATCGCGTACATCTCGATGGTTCAGCCCGAGCGCGGCGCAGAGCTGCGGAAGGAGTACGAGGCGCTGTCTCGCTGATCGGAATCCTGTTTACCCGCCCTTCGACGATGACTTAGCCTCATGTCTGTTCGGACGGATTGTCGCTGTCCCAGGCATTGGAGGTTTGACAATGACACAGCGATCGACGATCACTCGTCGCCGCTTTCTCGGCCAGGCGATCGCCGCATCGACCGCGCCGCTCTTCGTTCAGTCCAAAGTGTTCGGAGCAAACGACCGAATCACGATGGCGTCGATCGGCGTAGGCGGTCGTGGACGCGGCGACATGGGCGGATTGATGGGATTCAAGGACGTTCAGATGCTCGCGGTCTGCGACGTCGTCGAGTCGCATCGCAACACCGCCAAGAATCAGGTCGACGGTCGATACAAAAACAAGGACTGTGTCGCGTACAACGACTTCCGTGACGTTTTGAGACGCGACGACATCGACGCGATCATGATCGCGACGCCGGATCACTGGCACGCGATCATCTCGATCGAGGCAATGAAGCGCGGCAAGGACGTCTTCTGCGAGAAGCCCGAGACGCTCACCGTCGTTCAGGGCCGCAAGATGGTCGAGTGCGCGCGTCGTTACGGTCGCGTCTTGTCGGGCGGTAGCCAGCGCGTCTGGGGAGACTACAACTGGTTCCACCGCATGGTGCGCGGTGGTCGTATCGGCGAGGTTCGCGAGGCGTGGGTCAACGTCGGTGGTCCGTCGGGTCCGTGTTACTTGCCAGCGGAGAAGACTCCCGCGGGCGTCGACTGGAACCTCTGGCTCGGTCCGGCGCCGTGGCGTCCGTACCACTCGCAGCTCATTCGCGGCGGCTTCCGG